>NZ_AQOI01000603.1:0-11131 GCF_000364665.1 Xanthomonas sp. SHU 199 | reverse complement strand
CCCGTGCGTCGGCGCGCTGGCGCCAAGCCGGCGGCATCCGCCGCGGCAGGCCGGTGCCCGACGACGACGGCGCCAGCGGGGGCGCGATGGGCCGTAGCCTGCGCGCGTGAGCTATGCTCTGCAAATGAAATTTTAGGCATATTCTATTCCGCCGCCGAATACGCGGCTCCGCTCCCCCAGGACGCCTGCCCACGATGAATGTTTCCGCCAATCCCTGGTTCAACGCCGCGCGCCTGAAGACCCGGCATCTGTTGTTGCTGCTGCAGTTGCACGAGCATCGCTCGGTGCTGCGCGCGGCCGAGGCGGCCAGCATGACCCAGCCGGCGGCGTCCAAGCTGCTGGCGGAAATGGAGGACCTGCTGGGGGTGAAGCTGTTCGAGCGCCACGCGCGCGGGGTCGAACCGACCTGGTACGGGCAGGTGCTGATCCGCCGCGCACGCGCGGCGATGTCGGAGATCGGCCGCGCCCAGGAAGAGATCGCGGCCCTGTGCGAAGGGCGCATGGGCCAGGTCTCGATCGGCACCGTGGTCAATCCGGGCACCAACCTGGTGCCGCAGGCCATCGCCGAGGTCAAGCGCGAGTTTCCCGGCATCCTGGTGCGGGTGGAGATGGACTACAGCCGGCCGCTGGTGGCCAAGCTGCTCGACGGCCAGCTCGACATCGTGATCGGCCGCATCCTCGGCCCCTACGGCGCCGAGGCGCTGGAGTTCGAGCCGCTGGCCGACGAGCCGCACTCGGTGATCGCGCGCGCCGGCCACCCGCTGTCCACCCGCGTCGACCTGCGCCATGCCGACCTGGCCCGCTACGGCTGGGTGCTGCCGCCGGCCGACAGCGTGCTGCGTGCGCGCCTGGACGCGATGTTCCTGGAGCATGCGGTGCCGGCGCCGCAGAACGTCATCGAGACCTCGTCGCTGCCGGTGATGACCAGCCTGCTGCGCGGCAGCGACCTGCTGGCTGCGCTGCCGGCCGAGGCGGTGGCGCCGTATGTGCAGGCCAAGCTGCTGACGGTGTTGCCGATCACGCTGGGCGTGCGCATGGAATCGTTCGGCATCGTGCGCCGCCGCGACTATCTGTTGCCGCCTGGCGCCGAACGCGTGTTGCTGGCGTTGCGCAATGCGGCCAAGCGGCTGTATCCCGAGCGGGCGGCGAGCGTTTGAATGTCGTCGCAGGCGCTGCCATGTCGCAGACGGACGATTTCGTAGACATGCCGTGGTGCGCATCCCGCTAGTCTTGAATCGCATAGCTGGACGGGAATTTTTCATTTGCTTCACGCGAATGTCATTTCTAGTCTCGGCCGATCGCGGTAGCGACCGACCTGCCACTCTGCGCAGCGGCGCCATCCGATACGGCAGCGGCTGAGACCGACGCCGTCACAACTCGCAGGACGGCGCCCTGGTGCGACCGTCGCCCGTGTCTGTGTGCATGTCTCCTGGGAGGGAAACAGCATGGCATCGCAGCATTCTTGTGGTCCGGCTCTGCCGACCGCAGCGTCACGTCGTCCCCGTGTTTTGCCGCATTCGCTCATCGCGCTGAGCATCGGCGTGTTGCTCAGCGCACAGGCGCTGGCGCAGGACGCCGAACCTGCCGCCAAACAGCCTGCCGCCAAGAAGAGCGATCCGGTCCAGCTCGATGCGATCGAGGTCAAGGGCGTGCGGGCGAGCCTGATCAAGTCGCAGTCGATCAAGCACGACGCCGAGCAGATCGTCGATTCGGTCAGCGCCGAGGACATCGGCGCGCTGCCGGACCGCAGCGTCACCGAGACCCTGCAGCGGGTCAGCGGCGTGACCATCGATCACTTCATGGCGCGCAACGACCCGGACCACTTCTCGGCCGAAGGCAGTGGGGTGATGATCCGTGGCATGACCCAGGTGCGCGGCGAACTCAACGGTCGCGACAGCTTCAGCGCCGCCAGCGGACGCGGGCTCAGCTTCGAGGACGTGCCGGCCGAACTGATGGCCGGCGTGGACGTGTACAAGAATCCCTCGGCGGAGATCATCGAAGGCGGCCTCGGTGGCACGGTCAACCTGCGCACGCGCATGCCGTTCGACCAGCCGGGCCGGGTCATCGGCTTCACCGCCGACGTCAACTACGGCGACCTGAGCAAGACCTACAAGCCGTCGGGCTCGTTCCTGTTCAGCGATCGCTGGAACACGGGCCTGGGCGAGATGGGCTTCATGCTCGATGTGGCGCACTCGGAACTGGCCACGCGCAGCGACGGCATCCAGGTGGAACCGTTCGTGCGCCGCACCGATCCCGCGTTGCTGGCCGGCACCAGCTTCGACAAGGTCTACGTGCCCGGTGGCGTCAACTGGCGGCAGCTGGAGTTCGAACGCAAGCGCAAGGGCGTGGCGGCCGCCTTCCAGTGGCGGCCCAGCGACGCCACCGACCTCTACGTGCAATACCTGCGCTCGTCCTACGACATGAACTGGCAGGAGCGCGCGGCGTTCTTCAACGACGACACCAATGCGATCGCGCCGGCGCCCGGCACCACCTTCACCTACGACGACGCAGGCCGTTTCGTCAGCGGCTCGCCGGCGTCCAGTTCCTGGCGCGGCAACGTCACCGGCAACGACGGCGTGCGCTTCTACACCGACAACCGCTACGCCCGGCAGAGCACCACCACCTCCGATCTGTCCGGCGGCTTCACCCATCGTTTGACCGACCGGCTGACCGTGCGCGGCGACATGCAACTGGTGCAGTCGCAGAGCGACACCCTGGATTTCACCCTGTTCAGTTCGATCTATTTGCCGGGCCTGACCTTCGACCTCAGCGGCAAGTACCCTGCGGTGACCTTGGCCGACCCAAGCTACACCGCCGACCCCTCCAATTACTTCTGGAGCGCGGCGATGGATCACCTGGCGAAGAACCGCGGTCGAGAGCTGGCCACGCGCTTCGACCTGGAATACAGCTACGACGACAACCCGTGGCTGCGCACCTTCCGTGCCGGCATCCGCGCCACCGACCGCACCCAGACCAACAAGAATTCCGGCTACAACTGGGGCGTGATCAGCGACAACTGGGCGACCATCCCCGGCACCGCCACCGGCCTGGCCGACCTGGCCAGCTACATGACCGCGTCCTCGTCGCTGTATTCCTTTTCGAACCTGCTGCGCGGCAAGGTGCGCGTGCCCAACAACCTGTATTTCCCGCGCAACAGCGCGGTCAAGGACTACGCCGGAACCTCGGCGCTGATCGAGCAGATCGTCGCACTGCGCGGTTATGGCTGGGCGCCGGACCAGTACCAGTTGCAGGACACCAACCGCCAGTTCGAACGCACCCAGGCCGCGTACATGGTGATGTACTTCGGCAACGACACCGCGCTGGGCGTGCCGGTGGACGGCAACATCGGCGTGCGCGTGGTGCAAACCAGGACCGAGGCCTCGGGCTACGGCCAGTATCCGGACCTGTCCGCCACCTCGGCCTCGGACGCGCTCAAGGCCCAGTACTACGGGCAGTACTTCCCGAACGACGCGCGCGGCAGCTACACCGACGTGCTGCCGAGCCTGAACCTGCGCTTCAAGTTCTCCGATGCGCTGCAGTTGCGTCTGGCTGCGTCCAAGGCGATGGCACGGCCGGACTACAGCCAGTTGCAGCCGTATCTGCTGCTCACCGCCACCGTCAACGACAACGGCTCGCTGAAGGACTGGACCGGCTCCGCCGGCAACCCCAACCTCAAGCCGATGAAGGCCGACCAGTACGATGCCGCGCTGGAGTGGTACTTCGACAGCAGCGACATGATGTACGTGACGTTGTTCTACAAGAGCGTCAAGGACTACTTCTCCAACCAGACCGTCACCGAGAACTACGGCGGCCAGGACTTCCTGGTGACGCGTCCGTACAACATGGACAAGGGCCGCATCCGCGGCTTCGAGTACGGCTACACGCAGTTCTTCGATTCGCTGCCGGGCTGGATGAGCGGCTTCGGCGTCAATGCCAACTTCACCTTCGTCGACAGTAGCGGTGGCGTGAACACGGCCACCGATCCCTACACCAAGACCACCGTCACTGGCGTGGCGCTGCCGCTGGAAGGGCTGTCGCGGCGCAGCTACAACCTTGCTGGTATCTACGAAAAGGGCCCGCTGTCGGTGCGCCTGGCCTACAACTGGCGCTCGCGCTACCTGCTGACCGCCAGCGACGTGTCGACCAAGCTGCCGACCTGGTCGGACGACTACGGCCAGCTCGACGGCTCGGTGTTCTATCGGTTCTCGCCGCACCTGCAACTAGGCATCCAGGCCAACAACATCACCAACGCGGAGACCAAGGTGCTGATGGGGCCGACCTCCTACAGCGATGGCGAGGTCGACCGGCATCTGTACACGCGCAGTTGGTTCGTCAACGATCGTCGTTACTCGCTGGTGCTGCGCGCCAACTGGTAGGCGCGCAGCCGTCTCCGGCGCGCGGTCCGCCTGCGGCGAGGCAGGTGGCCGCGGCCGGCTTTTCCTCCCGACGCAGGAACCGCTTCATGACAAGACCGCTGCATCCCACCGTTTGCCTGGCGCTGCTGGCGCTGGCGTTCGCGTCATGGCCAGCCGCGGCGGAGCTGCAACTGCCGTTGCTGTTCGCCGACGGCGCCGTCCTGCAGCGCGATGCACCGATTCCGGTCTGGGGTTGGGCTACGCCTGGCGCACGCATCCAGGCGCGCCTGGACGGTGCCGGCGCCAGTGCGGTCGCGGGCCGCGACGGCCGCTGGCAACTGCAGTTGCCGGCGCATGCGGCCGGTGGCCCGTACGTGCTGGAGGTGCAGGGCGACGGCAGCCAGCGGCGCATCGGCGATGTGCTGATCGGCGACGTGTGGCTGGCCAGCGGCCAGTCCAACATGGAGTGGCCGCTGGCGCAGGCGCGCGACGGCGCGCGCGAAGTGGCGGCGGCGACGGATCCTCAACTGCGCAACTTCAAGGTGCCCAAGGCCTGGTCGGCGCAGCCGCAGCCGCGGCTGCCCGGCGGCAGTTGGGTCGCGGCGACGCCCGCCACTGCCGGCGCGTTCTCGGCAGTGGCGTATTTCTTCGCGCGCGAGTTGCGCCAGTGCACCGGCGTGCCGATCGGCATCGTCGACAGCACCTGGGGCGGCAGTGCGATCGAGGCCTGGATGGACGCCGCCTCGCCGGGCGTGGACGCGGCGCAGGTGCGCACGCGCATCGCGCAGATGCAGGCCAAGGACGCACAGGACCTCGGCGAGACCCGGCGGCGCCTGGCGCGCTGGCCACAGCCGACCACCGCGGATGCGGATGCCGGCTGGGCCGCTGCCGATCTGGACGACCGGGACTGGGACCGCCAGCCGCTGCCGGGGCTGTGGGAACAGCATGGCTACGTCGGCATGGACGGCGTCGCCTGGTATCGCAGCACCTTTACCCTCAGTGCAGCCGAAGCCAAGACCGGCGCCGTCGTGGGCATCGGCCCGGCCGACGATGCCGACACCACCTACGTCAATGGCGTGGAGGTCGGCCATACCGAAGGGCGCTACACCGAGCCGCGCCGCTACCGCGTGCCGCCGGCAGCGCTGCGCGCCGGCGTCAACCACATCGCGATCCGCATCCTGGATACCGGCGGCTTCGGCGGCATTCCCGGCGATGCGGCGGCGTTCTTCGTGCAATCCGGTGGCGGCCAGCCGCGCTCGCTGGCCGGCGACTGGCAGTTCCGCCCAGGTCAGGTCACGTTGGCCGCCAACGACGACAAGAACCAGGTGCCGACGCTGCTGTACAACGCGATGATCCACCCCTTGCAGCCGTTTCCGGTCAAGGGCGTGATCTGGTACCAGGGCGAGAGCAACGCCTACCAGTATGGCGCGCTGCACTACTGCGAGCAGTTCGCGTCGCTGATCGGGCGCTGGCGGCAGGAGCGCGGACAGCCGCAGCTGCCGTTCCTGTGGGTGCAACTGGCCAACTGGAAGGCCGGCAACGACCAGGGCGACCTGAGCCCATGGGCGCAACTGCGCGAATCGCAGACCAGGACGCTGGCGCTGCCGGCCACCGGCCAAGCGGTGACCATCGACATCGGCACGCCGGACAACATCCATCCCCCCAACAAGCAGGACGTGGGGCATCGCCTGGCGCTGGTCGCACGCCATGTGGCCTACGGCGAAACCCTGGTCTACAGCGCGCCGGTGTTCGCGCGCGCCACGTTCGCCGATGGCCAGGCGCGGGTGATGTTCGACCTGATGGGCAGCACCCTGGCGGTGCGCGGCGGCGGTAGCGTGGTGCACGGCTTCGCCCTGGCCGGTGCCGATCGGCGCTTCCATCCGGCGCAGGCACGCATCGAGGGCGACCAGGTGGTGGTCCGCAGCGATGCGGTGCCGCAGCCGCAGGCGCTGCGCTACGCCTGGAGCGAAAACCCCGAGGACGCCAACCTGGTCAACCGCGAGCAGTTGCCGGTGGGCCCGTTCCGCAGCGACGACTGGTGAGGCTGGGCACCGGCCACGTGCGGAGAATCGGATCGCCGTCGCGCGCGTTGCGCACCGCATGGCGGCTGCCTGTCCTGCTGTCGCTGCTGCTGAGCGGCTGCCAGGCCGCGCCGGATGCGCCGTCGGTTGGTGCGCACACGCCCGCTGCCGCGACATCGGCGCCGACCCAGGCGCCGATCCCGCGCCTGGTCAGCACCGACGGCCGTCACGCGCTGTTGGTCGATGGCGCACCGTTCCTGATCCTCGGCGCGCAGGTCAACAACTCCAGCAACTATCCGGCGGCGCTGGCGCGGGTGTGGCCGGCGATCCGCGCGCTGGGGCCGAACACCGTGCAGGTGCCGATCGCCTGGGAGCAGGTGGAACCGGAAGAGGGCCGCTTCGATTTCTCCTTCGTCGACACTCTTTTGGCGCAGGCGCGCACGCAGCGGGTGCGGCTGGTGCTGCTGTGGTTCGGTACCTGGAAGAACAACGGCCCCAACTACGCGCCGCACTGGGTCAAGACCGACGATGCGCGCTTTCCGCGCGTGGTCGCGCGCGACGGGCGGCGCCTGGGTTCGCTGTCGCCGCTGGCGCCGGCCACGCTGGAGGCCGACCGCACCGCCTTCGTTGCTTTCATGCGGCATCTGCGCCAGGCCGATCCGCAGCGCACGGTGATCATGGTGCAGGCGGAGAACGAGCCGGGCACCTACGGCAGTGCGCGCGACTTCTCGCCGATGGCGCAGCGCGTGTTCGACGGCCCGGTGCCACAGGCGTTGCTGCAGCGGCTCGGCAAGTCGCCGGGCACCTGGGCGCAGGTGTTCGGCGCCGAGGCCGACGAGATCTTCCATGCGTGGCACATCGCGCACTTCATCGACCGCGTCGCTGAGGCCGGCAAGGCCGCGTATCCCTTGCCGATCTACGTCAATGCGGCGTTGCGCGGCCCGTTCAATCCGGGCCAGCCCGGGCAGTACGCCAGCGGCGGCCCCACCGACAACGTGCTCGACGTGTGGAAGGCGGCGGCCCCGCACATCGACCTGCTTGCGCCGGATATCTACATGCCCGAGTACGCGCTGTACACCACGGTGCTGCAGCGCTATGCACGCCCCGACAACGCGCTGTTCGTCGCCGAGACCGGCAACCGCCCCGAGTACGCGCGCTACCTGTATCCGGCGCTGGGCCACGACGGCATCGGCTGGTCGACCTTCGGCGTCGACTACAGCGGCTACTCCAACGATCCGCTCGGCGCCAAGCGCGTGGACGCACAGGCGCTGGCGCCGTTCGCGCTGGGCTATCGCGCGGTGGGCATGGGCATGCGCGTGTTCGCCCGCGCCGCGGCCGCCGGCAAGCTGCACGGCACCGCCGAGGCGCCGGGCCAGGCGGTGCAGGAACTGCCGCTCAACGCGCGCTGGAGCGCCACCGTCACCTACGGCGTGCCGCAGTTCTGGTTCCAGGGCGAGCCGCCCGGCAATCCCGCGCCGATCGGCGCGGCGCTGATCGCCGAACTCGGCCCGGATAACTTCCTGATCACCGCCCAGCATGCGCGGGTGACCCTGCATCCGGCCAGCGCCGCGACCGCCAACATGCTTTACGACCGGGTCGAGGAGGGCGTGTACGAGGGCGAGCAGTGGCGGTTCCGGCGCAACTGGAACGGCGATCAGACCGATTACGGGCTCAACTTCTCCGACGTGCCGCAGTTGCTGCGCGTCACCCTGGCGACTTATTGACCATGCGGCGGCGCCAGACGCGCCATGCCGCGTGACTTCCAAGGGAGTGAACATGCACCACGCCAACCGTTGCCTGCCGCCTTCGTTGCCACGCCTGTTGGCGCTGGCGTTGCTCGCGGTCGCCGCGTCCGCCGCCGCGCAGCAGGTGACCCGCGATGCCGAGGGCGTCACCGTGCATCCCAGCGCCAGGGGCGCGGCGCCGGTACGCCTGCAGGTGATCGACCGCGGCATCGTCCGGGTCAGCGCCGATCCCACCGGCGCGTTCCAGCGCACACCCAGCCTGATGCGGGTGCCGGTGCAGGGCGACACCGGCTTTACGCTGGAGCAGCGCGGCGACACGGTGCAGCTCAAGACCACGCGGATGACCGCACAGGTGTCCACCGTCGACGGCCATGTCGGCTTCAGCGATGCGCAGGGCAGGCCGCTGCTGGCGGAAGTGGCGGGCGGGCGCAGCTTCGCGCCGCTGCAGGTCGAGGGTCGTCACTACCTGAGCGTGCGCCAGCGCTTCGTCTCGCCGCCCGACGAGGCCTTCTACGGGTTCGGCCAGCACCAGCAGGGCTGGATGAACCAGAAGGGCCACGACATCGAACTGCTGCAGAGCAATCTCGACATGGCGGTGCCGTACCTCGTGTCCAGCCGCAACTACGGGATCCTCTGGGACAACAACGCGATCACCCGCTTCGGCGATCCGCGCGGGCTGCAGCCGCTGCCGGCGACGCTGCGCCTGTACGACGCGCACGGCAAGCGCGGTGCGCTGACCGCGCACTACGCGATCGACGGCAAGCCGGTGCTGGAGCGTCGCGAAGCCGACATCGACTATCAGTACATCAAGGACCTGGTGAAATTCCCCGCCGCGGCCAAGCCCGGCGACAAGCGCCGCATGCAGGTGCGCTGGGAAGGCCAGATCGAGGCCGAGCGCGGCGGCACGCATACCTTCTCGCTCTACGCCAGCGAGTACGCCAGGCTGTGGGTCGACGGCAAGCTGCTCGTCGACCGCTGGCGTCAGAACTGGAACCCCTGGCACCACGAGTTCGCGCTGCAGCTGCAACCCGGCCAGCGGCATACCCTCAAGGTCGAATGGGACCTGATCGATCCCAGCTACATCGCGCTGCTGCATCGCGACCCGCTGCCGGCGGCCGAAGTCGGCGACCTGTCGCTGTGGTCGGAAGCGGGGCAGATGATCGACTACTACGTCGTCGCCGGCGACAACGCCGACCAGGTCATCGCCGGCTATCGCACGCTGACCGGCAAGGCCGTGTTGCTGCCGAAGTGGGCCTACGGCTTCTGGCAGAGCCGCGAGCGCTACAAGACCCAGGACGAACTGCTCGGCGCGCTGGCCGAGTACCGTCGGCGGCAATTGCCGATCGACAACATCGTGCTCGACTGGTCGTACTGGCCCGAGAACGCCTGGGGCTCGCACGACTTCGACCGCGCGCGCTTTCCCGACCCGGACGGCATGGTCAACACGGTGCACGCCAGCCACGCGCAGCTGATGATCTCGGTCTGGCCGAAGTTCTACCCGAGCACGGACCACTACAAGGAACTGGACGCGGCCGGGCACATCTACCGGCGCAACGTCGAGGTGGGCGAGCTGGACTGGATCGGCAAGGGCTACACCAACGCCTTCTACGATCCGTACGCGGCCGACGCGCAGGCGATCTACTGGCGGCAGATCGACGAAAAACTCAACCGCAAGGGCATCGATGCCTGGTGGCTGGATGCCGACGAACCCGACGTGCACTCCAACCTGGACATCGCCGAGCGCAAGGCGCGCACTACCCCGACCGCGCTGGGGCCGTCCACCGAGTTCTTCAATGCCTATCCGTTGCCGCACACCCACGGCGTCTACGCCGGCGACCGCGCCGCCGACGGCAAGCGCGTGTTCATCCTCTCGCGCAAAGGCTACGCCGGCATCCAGCGCAACGCCGTGGCGGTGTGGAGCGGCGACATCGCCTCGCGCTGGGAGGACATGCGCGAGCAGATCTCCGCCGGCGTCAACCTGTCGATGTCGGGCCTGCCGAACTGGACCTTCGACATCGGCGGCTTCGCCGTGGAGAAGCGCTACGAACGCCAGGACCCGGCGCACCTGCCCGAGTGGCGCGAACTCAACACGCGCTGGTTCCAGTTCGGCGCCTTCGTGCCGCTGTTCCGCTCGCACGGCCAGTTCCCGTGCCGCGAGATCTGGAACATCGCGCCGGAGGGCACGCCGTACTACGCCAGCATGGCCTACTACAGCCGCCTGCGTTACGCGCTGCTGCCGTACATCTACACGCTCGCCGGCGACACTTATCACCACGACGGGGTGATGATGCGCGGCCTGCCGATGGACTTCCCGCACGACCCCAAGGTCGCCGACATCGACGACGAGTACCTGTTCGGCCCTGCGTTCCTGGTCGCGCCGGTGACCCGCTTCGGTGCGACCTCGCGCAAGGTCTACCTGCCGGCGGGCACCGACTGGATCGACTTCAACAGCGGCGCGCGCCACGCCGGCGGCCAGACCATCGACGCCGCCGCGCCGCTGCAGCGCATGCCGTTGTTCGTGCGCGCCGGCGCCATCGTGCCGATGACCCAAGTGCAGCAGTACGTCGACCAGATCCCGGACGCGCCGCTGACCGTGGTGGTCTACACCGGCGCCGACGGCCGCTTCTCGCTGTACGAGGACGACGGCACCGGCTACGGCTACGAGCAGGGCGAGTTCAGCCGCATCCCGCTGCAGTGGGATCAGGCCAGCGGCGTGCTGCGCATCGGCGCGCGCGAGGGGCGTTGGCCGGGCATGCAGGACCGGCGCACCCTCCATGTGCGCTTCGTCGATGGCCCGCGCGACGATGCCGGTGCGCTCGAACCCGCGGCCGACGCCAGCGTCGAGTATCGCGGCCAGCCCCTGGAGGTGCCGCGCAAGGGGACCGGCCATGCCGTCGCGGCGCGGGCCGGATGAGTCTGGCGGGAGGCGAGATGTTGCCAACGTCGGTTGCCGCATGCTGGCGGTCGTGGCGTGCCGACTGGGGCGCAATGCAGCAAAACATGCGCGCTA
>NZ_AQOI01000602.1:0-4594 GCF_000364665.1 Xanthomonas sp. SHU 199 | reverse complement strand
TACCCTCATCCGCCCCTGCGGGGCACCTTCCCCCAATCGGAGAGGGGCTGCGTGTTCACACGCGTGGGCGTGATCGTGACGGTGACAACGAAGCAGCCGCGGTGCGCTTAAGCCCCTCTCCCCCCGGGAGAGGGGTTGGGGTGAGGGTCCGGAGCGCAGCGCTTCATCCGCTCCCTGGGGTACTTCCCCCGAAGCGGGCCATGGTCCATGAGGAGAAGGGATGCATCGAATGCGCAACGGTGCAACATGCTCACACCCTGCGCGCAGGTTTGATGCAGCGCATCAAGATGGTGCCGTGTGTAGACACCTCCTGCGCAGAGTCGAGACCGCGCCAGTCGTCATCGTGTCGCGCATGCGACGGGCCGTCCCTGCATGCAATGACATCCGTTGGCTCGATCCGTGTCCTGCTTCTGCATCCGTTGACCGTGAATTGGCTGCAGGGTGGCTGGATCCGGTGCGTGCGTACGTCATCGCTCGGGCCGCCTGGCAGCGCGCGACGCGCAGCGTCATCATGCGCCGCTGCGTGATGCGTGCAGTGCGCACTACACTCGGCGTCACGGCGGGCGGTCCCCGCACGCCGGCCTTTCTTCTGGAGCGATGATGGAACTGGGTGCGTGCACGATGTGGCGGGTAGGGCAATGAGTCTGTACATCGGCGTGGACGTGGGCACGCAGAGCGTCAAGCTGCTCGCCTACGATGCCGACAGCCGGCAGGTGGTGGCCACCCACGGCCATGCGCTGGACCTGATCAGCCGCGACGACGGTACCCGCGAGCAGCAGGCGCAGTGGTGGATCGACGGCGTCGTCGCCTGCTTCGCCGCACTGAGCGCCGAACAGCGGGCGCAGGTGCGGGCCATCGCGGTGTCCGGGCAGCAGCACGGCTTCGTGCCGCTGGACGCGCAGGGCCAGGTCACCGCGCCGGTGAAGCTGTGGTGCGACACCAGCACCCAGCGCGAGTGCGAGGAGATCATGGAGGCGGTCGGCGGCGCGCAGCGCTGCGTGGAGCTGGCCGGCAATCCGATCCTGGCCGGCTACACCGCCTCCAAGCTGCCATGGACGCGCAAGCATCGTCCCGACGCCTACGCGGCGATGACGACAGTGCTGCTGCCGCACGACTACGTCAACTTCTGGCTCACCGGCGAGCGCTATGCCGAAGTCGGCGACGCCTCCGGCAGCGGCTGGCTGGACGTGCGCACCCGGCAGTGGTCGGTGCCGCTGCTGCAGGCGATCGATCCGCAGCGCGACCTGGCCGCGGCGCTGCCGCCGCTGGTGTCGACCGAGACCAGTTTCCTTCTCTCCGCCGCCGCGGCGCAGACGCTGAACCTGCCGCGCGAGGTCCGCGTGGCCACCGGCGGCGGCGACAACATGATGGCGGCGATCGGCACCGGCAACGTGGTGCCGGGACGCCTGAGCATGAGCCTGGGCACCTCCGGCACGCTGTTCGCCTACGCCGAGCGCCCGGTGGTGGACCCGGACGCACGCTGGGCCGCGTTCTGCTCCTCCAGCGGCGGCTGGTTGCCGCTGATCTGCACCATGAACTGCACGGTGGCCACCGAGACCATCGCGCGTCTGTTCGGCATCAAGACCGGGCAGGGCGAGGCCTTGCTCGCGGCCACCGCGCCCGGTGCGGACGGATTGGTGCTGCTGCCGTTCTTCAACGGCGAACGCACCCCGAACCTGCCGGCCGCGCGCGGCTGCCTGACCGGCATGGACCTGCACAACACCACGCCGGCGCATTTCTATCGCGCGGCGATGGAGGGCGCCAGCTACAGCCTGCGCAACGGTTTCGACGCCTTCGTCGACGCCGGGCTGCAGTTCGATGCCATCTCCCTCACCGGCGGCGGCAGCAACAGCGCCGGCTGGCGCCAGCTCATCGCCGACCTCTTCGGCTTGCCGGTGCACGTGCCGGCGCAGGCCGAGGGCGCGGCGTTCGGCGCCGCGCTGCAGGCGCTGTGGGCCGATGGCTGGGCGCAGGGCGACCGCGCCAGCCTGGCCGAGGTGGTGCTGCAGCACCAGCAGGACGACCCGGCGCGGTCCGCGCAGCCGGATGCGCAACGCGGCGCGCAGTACCAGGCGCACTACCAGAGCTTCCAGCGGCATCTGCAGGCCATCGGCCCGCTGTACGCCGCGTGATTCCCTTTTCCCCCGCAACGCACCAGGACTTCGTGATGAGCACTTCCGTCTACACCGGCGCCAAGGAATACTTCCCGGGCATCGGCCGCATCCCGTTCGAAGGCAAGGCCTCGGACAATCCGCTGGCGTTCAAGGTCTACGACGCCGGCAAGCGCATCGGCGACAAGACCATGGCCGAGCACCTGCGCTTCGCCGTGGCCTACTGGCACAGCTTCTGCGGCAACGGCGCCGATCCGTTCGGCCCCGGCACCCGCGCCTATCCCTGGGACGCCGGCAGCGATGCGCTGGGCCGCGCCGAGGCCAAGGCCGATGCCGCGTTCGAGTTCTTCACCAAGCTCGGCGTGCCGTACTACTGCTTCCACGACGTGGACCTGGCGCCGGACGCCGAGGACATCGGCCAGTACGAAAAGAACCTCAAGCACATGGTCGGCATCGCCAGGCAGCGCCAGGCCGACACCGGGGTCAAGCTGCTGTGGGGCACCGCCAACCTGTTCTCGCATCCGCGCTACATGAACGGCGCGGCGACCAACCCGGACTTCGACGTGGTCGCGCGCGCGGCGGTGCAGGTCAAGGCCGCGCTGGAAGCGACCGTGGAACTGGGCGGCGAGAACTACGTGTTCTGGGGCGGCCGCGAAGGCTACGCCTGCCTGCACAACACGCAGATGCGACGCGAGCAGGAGCATCTGGCGCGGTTTCTGACCCTGGCCCGCGACTACGGGCGCAGCATCGGCTTCAAGGGCAATTTCCTGATCGAGCCCAAGCCGATGGAGCCGATGAAGCACCAGTACGACTTCGACAGCGCCACCGTGGTCGGCTTCCTGCGCCAGCATGGCCTGGACCAGGACTTCAAGCTCAACATCGAGGCCAACCACGCCACCCTGTCCGGGCACAGCTTCGAGCACGACCTGCAGGTGGCCAGCGATGCCGGCCTGCTCGGCAGCATCGACGCCAACCGCGGCAATCCGCAGAACGGCTGGGACACCGACCAGTTCCCGGTCGACCTGTACGACACCGTGGGCGCGATGCTGGTGGTGCTGCGGCAGGGCGGGCTGGCCCCGGGCGGACTCAACTTCGACGCCAAGGTGCGCCGCGAGTCGTCCGATCCGCAGGACCTGTTCATCGCCCACATCGGCGGCATGGACGCGTTCGCGCGTGGCCTGGAAGTCGCCCACGCGCTGCTCACCGCCTCGCCGCTGGAGCAGTGGCGCCGCGAGCGCTACGCCAGCTTCGACAGCGGCGCCGGTGCGGCCTTCGCCGCCGGCAAGAGCACGCTGGCGGACCTGGCCGCGCACGCCGCGCAGGCCGGCGAGCCGACCCAGCGCAGCGGCCGCCAGGAAGCCTACGAGAACCTGATCAACCAGTACCTGCTGCGCTGAACCGGTGTGCGGCGGCGGCCCGGTGCCGCCGCCGCGCATGCTCCTTCCCGCGCGCCGGCCGTCTCCCTCTTGCACGCCACCAGGTGAACCCATGTCCAGTGTTCCGATCGATCGCCACGCCGATGCCGGCGAGAACACCCGCCTCATCATCCTGATCAGCTGCGTCGCCACCATCGGCGGCTTCCTGTTCGGCTTCGACAGCGGCGTCATCAACGGTACCGTCGATGGCCTCAAGCAGACCTTCCAGTCCAGTTCCGCCGGCACTGGCTTCGAGGTCGCCTCGATGCTGCTGGGCTGCGCGATCGGCGCGTTCCTGGCCGGTTCGCTGGCCGATCGCTGGGGCCGGCGCACGGTGCTGATCGTCTCGGCGGCGCTGTTCCTGCTGTCGGCGCTGGGCGCCGGCGCGGCGCACAACTCGGCGGTGTTCGTGCTGGCGCGGATGATGGGCGGTTTCGCGGTGGGCGCGGCCAGCGTGATGTCGCCGGCCTACATCGCCGAGGTCGCCTCGGCGCGCTACCGCGGGCGCCTGGCCACGGTGCAGCAGATCGCCATCATCGGCGGGCTGTTCTGCGCCTTCCTCAGCAACTATCTGCTGGCCAAGGCCGCCGGCGCGTCCACCGAGGCGCTGTGGCTGGGGCAGCCGGCCTGGCGCTGGATGTTCTGGATGCAGGCGCTGCCGTCCACGGCGTTCCTGCTGCTGTTGCTGGCGATTCCGGAGAGCCCGCGCTTCCTGGTGGTGCAGGGCCGCCGCGAGCAGGCGCTGGCGGTGCTGACCCGGCTGTACGGCGCCAACACGGCGCAGACCAAGCTGACCGAAATCTCCGCCTCGCTGTCGGCCGACCAGCACACGCCGCGGCTGTCGGACCTGGTCAGCAAGGTCACCGGCAAGATCCGCCCGATCGTGTGGATCGGCATCGGCCTGGCCACCTTCCAGCAACTGGTCGGCATCAACGTGGTGTTCTACTACGGCGCGGTGCTGTGGCAGGCGGTGGGTTTCTCCGAGAGCGATGCGTTGTTGATCAACGTGCTGTCCGGTGCGTTGAGCATCGGTGCCTGCCTGATCACCGTGGTGTTGATCGACCGGGT
>NZ_AQOI01000601.1:0-3559 GCF_000364665.1 Xanthomonas sp. SHU 199 | reverse complement strand
GAAAGCCGCTGTTGTGGATCGGCTCGGCCGGCATGGCGGTGTCGCTGGCCCTGGTCACCATCGCCTTCGCCAGCGCCTCGCTGGATGCGGCCGGCAAGCTGGCGCTGTCGCCGGGCATGGGCCGGCTGGCGTTGATCGCCGCCAACGTCTACGTGGTCTTCTTCAACATGTCCTGGGGCCCGGTGATGTGGGTGATGCTGGGCGAGATGTTCCCCAACCAGATCCGCGGTTCCGGCCTGGCGGTGGCCGGTGCGGCGCAGTGGATGTCCAACTTCGCCATCACCGTGACCTTCCCGGTCCTGCTCGGCAGCATCGGCCTGGCCGGCGCCTACGGCATCTACACCGTCGCCGCGTTCCTGTCGGTGTTCTTCGTGCTGCGCTACGTGTACGAGACCAAGGGCAAGGAACTGGAACAGATGCAGGGCTGAGGCTGAGGCGCACGCGGTGCGGCGCGCGTGCCGTCTCTGGATTGGTGTGTCTGCAGCGAGCGGCTGAAGGTATTGCCGGATCGGTGGTGGCGCTGCGCGTGTCGTACCCTTCACCCCAACCCCTCTCCCGGTGGGAGAGGGGCTTTGGACTTTCCCTTCTCCCGCCGGGACCATGCCCCCTTTTCGGGGGAAGGTGCGCCGCGGGTGCGGATGAGGGTCCGGGCGAATCCTTGCGAGCAGGTCCACACAGCCCATAGACGTTCATTGATGTCCTCCCGGCGATGGTGCCGGGCACTCCCAACGGCTGAGGTGTGCGATCGATGGTCCCATCGGTGTGCGCTTGTTGTGTTACTTTATAACAATTGTCACTCCGCCTTGCTTGCCGTCCCTCGCTCCCTTGCCGCTCCCGTCGATCCGATGAACCTGCAGATCCCCTCGCCATTGCCCGATGTCGCCGCCGACGAACCTTCGCAGATCGCCGCTCCCCTGAACTGGGTGGGCATGGACGGCATCGCGCTGCCGATCAGTCTGGACATGGGCGAGGGCGCGCCTGCGGCACCCGTTCCGGCGCAGGCCGCGCTTGCCGTCGACCTGCCGTCGGCGCAGGTCAAGGGCATTCATATGTCGCGGCTGTACCGCCTGCTCGACGAGTGCGCGCAGCAGCCGCTGTCGCCGTCGCGGCTGTCGCAGTTGCTGCGGGCGATGGTGCATAGCCACGCCGACTGCGCCTCGACCGCGGCGCGGGTGTCGCTGCGCCTGGAACTGCTGCGTCGCAGCCCGGCACTGCGCAGCCCGGGGCTGGCTGGATGGCGGGCGTATCCGCTGCGGATCGACGCCGAACTGCGTGGCGGCGTGGTCCGGCTCGGACTCGGCGTGGATCTGCTGTATTCCTCGACCTGCCCGTGTTCGGCGGCGTTGGCGCGGCAACTGCTCAGCGAGGCCTTCGTGCAGCAGCACCCGCAACAGGCCTCGCTATCGCGGGACGCGGTGGCGGACTGGCTGCTCCGGCACGGCAGTCACGCCACCCCGCATAGCCAGCGCAGCGTGGCCTCGGTCCGGGTCGGCGTGTCGGCGCGCGCGGTGCGCTTCGACGCGGAGGGCGTGATCGCGCTCGCCGAGCAGGCCCTGGCCACGCCGGTGCAGGCGGCGGTGCGGCGCGCCGACGAACAGGCGTTCGCGCGCCGCAACGGCGAGAACCTGATGTACGTGGAGGACGCCGCGCGCCGCCTGCAGCAGGCGCTGGGTGCGCGCTACGCCGACGTGCAGGTGCAGGTGCGGCATCTGGAGAGCCTGCATGCGCACGATGCGGTGGCGGAGACCGCATCGGCGCCGGTGGCGGTCATGGCCGGGGAGGCCGCCCCTGACTTGGCGCAGGCCTGACCGCGGCCTGCGGGTGGTCCGCATGTGCTCACTCATGCCGACCGGGTCGCGCACGTCGCCCGGGCTGCCCCGGCGTTCCAGGTAGGCTTGGGTCGGCGTGCTGGCGTCTGCAGCCGTCTGGCCGAGGACGATCGACACCCGCGCAACCAGGAGTGAGACGCGTCGGGCCGTGGCCGGCGCCGAAACGCAAAAAACCCCGCCAAGGCGGGGTTTTTGCTGTGTCGCGCTGCAGGCGAGGCGAGGATGGCGCTCCCTAGGGGACTCGAACCCCTGTTTTAGCCTTGAGAGGGCCACGTCCTAACCACTAGACGAAGGGAGCGTTTGGTCGCGTCGATTGCAGCGCGCTAGTATATGGGTCTCGCCGCCCTTCGGCAATCCCGCAACCCGATACGGAAGCGCCATCATCAATCCGCCAGTTCCATCGCCATTCACCCTGCGCGCGATCCCGCGCGACCAGCACCCCATTTCGCGCAAGGACATCAGCCCCAACGCCCTGCGCGTGCTGTACCGGCTGCGCGAGGCCGGCTTCGGCGCCTACCTGGTCGGCGGCGCGGTCCGCGACCTGCTGGTCCAGGTCCAGCCCAAGGACTTCGACGTCGCCACCGACGCCACCCCAGAGCAGGTCAAGCAGCTGTTCCGCAACTGCCGCCTGATCGGCCGCCGCTTCCGCCTGGCACACGTGGTCTACGGCCGCGAGATCATCGAGGTCGCCACCTTCCGCGCCAATGTCGACGACGGCAGCGGCGACCGCGAGGTGGACAACGGCCGCCTGGTCCGCGACAACGTCTACGGCAGCATCGAGGACGATGCGGTGCGCCGCGACTTCACCTGCAACGCCTTGTACTACGCCATCGAGGACTTCTCGGTGCGCGACTATGTCGGCGGCTTCGAGGATGTGCAGGCGCGGCTGATGAAGCTGATCGGCGATCCCGAGCAGCGCTACCGCGAGGACCCGGTGCGCATGCTGCGTGCGGTGCGCCTGGCGGCCAAGCTCGATTTCGAGATCGAGGCCGGCACCGCCGAGCCGATCCCGCGCCTGGCCGGGTTGCTGGCCGAGGCCGCGCCGGCACGGCTGTTCGAGGAAGTGCTCAAGCTGTTCCTGTCCGGCCATGGCGTGGCCAGCTTCGAGGGCCTGGAGCGGCACGGCCTGCTCGCCGCGCTGTTCCCGGAGAGCGCGGCGGCGCTGCGCTCCAACCGCAGCGGCGCGCTGCGGCGCATGCTGATCGAAGGCCTGCGCAACACCGACAACCGCGTCGCCAACGACGAGCCGGTGTCGCCGGCGTTCCTGTTCGCGCTGCTGCTGTGGCCGGCGTACTGCCGCGCGTTGATGACCCTGCAGAAGCAGGGCATGCAGATGGAGGAGGCGCAACGCCGCGCCGCCGACCGGGTGACCCTGCACCAGCTGAGCACCGTGGCGCTGCCGCGGCGTTTCTCGCTGCCGATGCAGGAGATCTGGCTGCTGCAGTCGCGCTTCACCTCGCGCCAGCGCAAGCGGGTAGTGCGCACGCTGTCGCATCCGCGCTTCCGCGCCGCGTTCGATTTCCTGATCGTGCGCCAGTCCGCGTCGGACGAGCATGCGGCCGACATCGCCTACTGGCGCGAGCTGCAGCAGCAGCCCGGCTACGCGCCGCCGCCGCGCGGCTTCGATCCGGAGGTGGACTACGCCGGCGACGAGCTGGCGTTCGCGCCGCCGGCCGACAGCGAAGAGACCCCCAAGCGCCGCCGGCGCCGGCGCCGCCGCCCGGACGCCA
>NZ_AQOI01000600.1:0-331 GCF_000364665.1 Xanthomonas sp. SHU 199 | reverse complement strand
GCGTTTCCAGAAGAACCAGCGCCAGTCCAAATCCACGGATTACATCCTGCTGAGCGGCAGCCTGGTTGCCGAGGCCGACTGGCCGCTGGAGCAGACGCTCTCGGTCAAAGACTACGTCAACTGGAACGCGGTCTCCGGCGCGACCCGCTATGTGGTGGAAGAGAGCGCGGACGGCGTGACCTGGACTACGGTGTACGACGGCAGTCAGGGGAACTGGACTTCGTTGGCGAGGCCGGCGGGCACCTATTCGTACCGCGTGACCGCTTGCACGGCGGACGGTAACTGCACTGCGGCTTCGAACGTGACGCATGACCAGCGGCCTGCGGTGGAT
>NZ_AQOI01000599.1:0-3884 GCF_000364665.1 Xanthomonas sp. SHU 199 | reverse complement strand
GGCCGCAGCGGCTCAGCCGAAACGGCCGGTGATGTAGTCTTCGGTCTGCTGCTTGTTCGGCTGCGAGAAGATGATTTCGGTGCGGTCGTGCTCGATCAGGTCGCCCAGGTACATGAAGGCGGTGTAGTCGGACACGCGCGCGGCCTGTTGCATGTTGTGGGTGACGATGACGATGGTGTAGTCGTTCTTCAGCTCTTCCACCAGCTGCTCGATGCGGCTGGTCGAGATCGGGTCCAGCGCCGATGTCGGCTCGTCGAGCAGCAGCACGTCCGGACGCAGCGCCACCGCGCGGGCGATGCACAGGCGCTGCTGCTGGCCGCCGGACAGGCCCAGCGCGCTCTGCCCGAGCTTGTCCTTGACCTCGTCCCACAGCGCGCCCTGGCGCAGCGCCTGCTCGACGCGGTCGGCCATGTCGGCCTTGGACAGCTTCTCGTGGTGGCGGATGCCGTAGGCGACGTTCTCGAAGATGGTCATCGGGAACGGCACCGGCTTCTGGAACACCATGCCGACCTTGCTGCGCAGGCGGTTCATCGGGTACTTCGGCGAGAGGATGTTCTCGCCGTCCAGCAGCACCTCGCCGCGCGCTTCCAGCTTCGGGTACAGCGCGTAGATGCGGTTGAAGATGCGCAGCAGGGTGGACTTGCCGCAGCCGGAGGGGCCGATCAGTGCGGTGACGCGCTTCTCCGGCACTTCCAGGTTGATGCCCTTCAGCGCATGGTACTTGTCGTAGTAGAAGTCCAGGCCGCGCGCGGCGATCTTGACCGGCGACGGCGCCAGCGCGGTGTGCCCGTTGGGCATGGCGATGCGGTGCATCGGGGCGGCGTTGTGGTGATCGTTCATGGCCGGGTCCATAGGGGAATCAATCGTTGGAGATCTTGTTGCGCACCAGCAGGGCGCGCGCGCCGAGGCTGACCAGCAGGACGAAGACGGTGAGCACCAGCGCGCCGGACCAGGCCAGTTGCTGCCAGGTCGGGTAGGGGCTGCCGGCGAAGTTGTTCATCACCACCGGCACGCTGGCCATCGGCTTGAGGATGTTGTTGTTCCAGTACAGGTTGCCGAAGGAGGTGAACAGCAGCGGCGCGGTCTCGCCGCTGATGCGCGCCAGCGCCAGCATCACGCCAGTGACGATGCCGGCCGAGGCGCTGCGGTACAGCACCTGGATGGTCACCTTCCATTGCGGGATGCCCAGCGACAGCGCGGCCTCGCGCATCTGCGCCGGCACCAGCCGCAGCATCTCGTCGGTGGTGCGGACCACCACCGGCAGCACGATGAAGGCCAGCGACAGCGCGCCGGCCAGCGCCGAGAAATTGCCGCCGGTCTGCATCACGTACAGGGTGTAGACGAACAGGCCGAGCACGATCGACGGCGCCGACAGCAGGATGTCGTTGACGAAGCGCACCACCTGGCCGGTCTTGCGCGCGTTGCCGTACTCGGCCAGCCAGGTGCCGGCGGCCACGCCCAGCGGCGTGCCGATCAGCAGCGCCAGGCCGCACATCACCGCGCTGCCGAAGAACGCGTTGGCCAGGCCGCCGTCCTCGCCGGGCGGCGGGGTCATGCGCGTGAACAGGTCCAGGTTGATGCCGGAGATGCCCTTGGCCAGCAGGGTCCACAGGATCCAGGCCAGGAACACCAGCCCGAACAGCGCGGTCAGGCAGGACAGGGTGAGCGCCACGAAGTTGACCACGCGGCGGCGGTTGTACAGGCGGTGTGCGATGTCGGCGGCCATCTCAGTTGCCCTCCTTGCGCGACAGTTGCGCCAGCATCAGGCGGGCGATCGCCAGCACGACGAAGGTCACCAGGAACAGGACGAAGCCCAGCAGCAGCAGTGCCGAGCGGTAATCGCCGGTGGCCTCGCCGAAGTCGTTGGCGATCAGCGCGGCGATGGTGGTGCCCGGCTCCAGCAGCGAGGGCGACAGGCGCACCGTGTTGCCGACCACGAAGGCCACCGCCATGGTCTCGCCGAGCGCGCGGCCCAGGCCCAGGAAGATGCCGCCGATCACCGCCGAGCGGGTGTAGGGCAGCACGATGTCCCAACTCACCTCCCAGCGCGTGGAGCCGAGCGCGTAGGCCGACTCCTTGAGCCGGGTCGGCACGGTCAGGAACACTTCGCGCATCACCGAAGAGATGAAGGGAATCACCATGATCGCCAGCACGAAGCCGGCGGTGAGCAGGCCGATGCCGATCGGGGGTCCCTGGAAGATCGGGCCGATCACCGGCAACGTGCCGAGGTGGTCGTTGAGCCAGGGCGTGACGTACTCGGACATGATCGGGATCAGCACGAACAGGCCCCACATGCCGTAGATGATCGACGGGATGCCGGCCAGCAGTTCGATCGCGGTCCCGACCGGGCCGCGCAGCCAGCGTGGCGCCACTTCGGTCAGGAAGAAGGCGATGCCGAAGCTCACCGGCACCGCGATCAGCATCGCGATCAAGGCGGTCACCAGGGTGCCGTAGATCGGCGCCAGTGCGCCGTACTTGTTCTCGACCGGGTTCCACTCGCTGGAGTAGAAGAAGCTCATGCCCTGCAGCTGCAGGGCATGACGGCCGCCCCACAGCATCGACAGCGCAGCGCTGCCCAGGGCGACGAGTACCAAAACGACGGTGGCGGTGAGGATCCAGCGGAACAATCGGTCGGCGCGGGCGTCACGCAGGTCGCGTCCGCGTGGCGCCGACATCGCTTCGGGAAGGACAGTGCTGTTCATGGGCTCGGTCGTCGCCGGAGCACGCGCCTGCGCGCTCCGATCGTGGCCGCGGCGGGGATGACCGCGCGCGGTGGGTGGTTGCATCGCTCCCGCACAGGCGGGAACCCGAAAGTCCGAATCACAAGTTGCCGAGACGGCGACCGGCGGCGCCTGGACTGCACCGCCGGTCGCCGGTTGCCGCCGCGCTGCGCGCAGTGCGCACCGCGGTGGCGCTTACTTGAATTCCTTGCTCCAGTAGGACTCGATCTGCTGCACCAGTTCCGGCGGCAGCGGCACGTAGTGCAGGGCGTCGGCCTGCGGCTGGCCCTTCTCGAAGGCCCACTTGAAGAAGTCCAGGGTCGCCTTGCTGCGCGCCGGATCCTTGGCCTGCTTGTGCATCAGCATGAAGTTGGTGGCGGTGATCGGCCACGCCTGCGCGCCTGCGGCGTTGGTGATGACCAGGTTGAAGTCCTTGGCGTTGGCCCAGTCGGCCGACGCGGCGGCCGCGGCGAAGCTCTCGGCATTGGGCTGCACCCAGTTGCCGGCGGCGTTCTGCATCGACGCGTACGGCATCTTGTTCTGCAGCGCGTAGGCCAGTTCGACGTAGCCGATCGAGCCCTTGATCTGCTGCACGTACGAGGCCACGCCTTCGTTGCCCTTGCCGCCGACGCCGCCCGGCCACTGCACCGAGGTGCCTTCGCCGACCTTGCCCTTCCACTCCGGGCTGACCTTGGACAGGTAGTTGGTGAAGTTGAAGCTGGTGCCCGAGCCGTCGGAGCGGTGCACCAGGTTGATCTTGGTGTCGGGCAGGGTCACGCCCGGGTTCAGCGCGGTCAGCGCCGGGTCGTTCCACTTGCTGATCTTGCCCAGGAAGATGTCCGCCAGCACCGGGCCGGTCAGCCGCAGCTTGCCCGCGTCCATGCCGTCCAGGTTGACCACCGGTACCACCCCCCCAATCGCCGAGGGGAACTGGCCGAGGCCGGCCGCGGCCAGCTCGGCGCTGTCCAGCGGCTTGTCGGAGGAGCCGAAATCGACCGTGCCGGCCTTGATCTGGGCGATGCCGCCGCCGGAACCGATCGACTGGTAGTTGATCTTGTTGCCGGTGGCCGCGTTGTAGTCGGCCGACCACTTGGAGATCAGCGGGTAGATGAAGGAAGCACCGGCGCCGGAAATCTCCGCCGCGGTCTTGGCGCCGGCGGCCGG
>NZ_AQOI01000598.1:0-3976 GCF_000364665.1 Xanthomonas sp. SHU 199 | reverse complement strand
CCCGCCTGCCGCATCGGCGGCGCCCTGCTTGTCGCCGTTGCCGGGCTGGCAGGCGGTGACGGCGAAGGCCAGGGCGAGGGACAGGACGGCAATGCGCGCCGGCTGCAGTTTCATGGGGGGTCACTCCGTAGCGAAGAGCGCCGGGACATCCGGCGGATGCTCGCTATGAAATGATATTTTTGTTACAGCGAGATGACTTGCGGACTGGTTGGCGGACGCCCTCACCGGATGCGGCGCTCGCGCCGCCTTCCGGAACCGTGGCAGGGCAGGGCGGCGTGCCCCCGCTGGGCCTGCGCACGGCTCCGCCAGCGGGGACAAAAAAAGACGCGGACCCTGCGGTCCGCGCCTTCGGGACATCGCCGTGCAGGCGCGCGAGCGCCGGACGGGCGAGGCGCCGGCTTACTTCATGTTCTGCGCCCAGTAGGCTTCGATCTGCTTGACCAGCGGCTCCGGCAGCGGCACGTAGTCCAGCGCCTTGGCCTGCGGCTGGCCCTGCTCGAACGACCACTTGAAGAAGTCCAGCGCGGCCTTCGACGACGCCGGCTTCTTGGCCTTCTTGTACATGATGGCCCAGGTGGTGGCGGTGATCGGCCACGCGTCCTGGCCCGGCGCGTTGGTCATGATCAGGTTGAAGTCCTTGGCCGACTTCCAGTCCGCGGTGGCGGCGGCAGCGGAGAAGGTCTTGTCGTCCGGCATCACGAAACGGCCGGCGGCGTTCTTCATGCCGGCGTAGCTGAGCTTGTTCTGTAGCGCGTAGGCGTACTCGACGTAGCCGATGCCGCCGCGGATCTGCTTGACGTAGGCGGCCACGCCTTCGTTGCCCTTGCCGCCGATGCCGGCCGGCCACTGCACGGCGGTGCCTTCGCCGACCTTGCTCTTCCACTCCGGGCTGACCTTGGACAGGTAGTTGGTGAAGTTGAAGCTGGTGCCCGAACCGTCGGAGCGGTGCACGATGGTGATCTTCAGGTCGGGCAGGGTCAGGCCCGGGTTCAGCGCGGCGATCGCCGGGTCGTTCCACTTGGTGATCTTGCCCAGGAAGATGTTGGCCAGCACGGTGCCGTCGAGCTTCATCGCACCCGGGGCCACGCCCGCCACGTTGAACACCGGCACGATGCCGCCGATCACGACCGGGAACTGGCCCAGGCCGAACTTTTCCAGATCCGCGCCGCTCAGCGGCTTGTCGGAGGCGCCGAAATCGACCGTGGCCGCCTGGATCTGCGCGATGCCGCCGCCGGAACCGATCGACTGGTAGTTGACGCGGTTGCCGCTTTTCTCAGCATAGGCAGCCGACCACTTCGACAGCACCGGGTAGACGAAGCTGGAGCCTGCGCCAGTGACATCGGTGGCTTGCGCCGCGAGCGAAAACGTAGCGACCGCGGCGGCTGCCAGCAGTCGGAGCTTGAGGGAACGCATCGGGAGAACTCCTGAAATAGGTGGAATGCCGGCACCCCGGCCGGCATCGGCTGCATTCCAAGACTTTTTCATGAACGTCTGAAGAAAATCAGATGTCAGTCCGGTGACAGCCTTCCCGGACGGGGTTGCCTTCGTTTCGAAACGAAGCTGACTCAAAACCGTCATGTCTTTGACGGAATCTTTACAAATGGTCGGGCCATCGCACTGGGGCCGCACCGCACCCATACCACCCTGCCACCACCCATCGGAGAGATTCTAATGCGTTCCCATCTTCTCGCCACGGCGATCCTCGCCAGCCTCGGCCTCGCGTCGGCGCCGCAGGCGTTCGCGGCGAAGGCCAAGGCCAGCAGCAACCCGCCCGCCGTCAGCGCTGCCCAGCTGCAGCAGCTGCAGGCCCAGATCGAAGCGCTGCAGACCCAGGTCCAGCAGCTGCAGGCGCAGTCGGAAGCCCTGCAGGCGCAGTCCGACGCGCAGTCGGAAGTGAATGTCGTGCAGGCCCAGGCGACCGAAACGGCGCAGGCCAGCGCCGCCAAGGTCGACAAGCTCGCCAAGCTGGTCAACGACAACAAGATCGGCGGCCGCATGTTCTTCGACCTGACCAACATCGACCGCACCAGCGGCGGCGCCAAGACCGCCGCCAGCGGCACCGGTCTGGACGTCAAGCGCTTCTACCTGACCGTCGACCACAGCTTCAACGAGATCTGGTCGGCCAACCTGACCACCGACTTCCAGTACAGCTCGGCGCTGTCCAACACCCAGCTGTTCGTCAAGAAGGCCTACGTGCAGGGCAAGTTCGACGACGCCTTCGCCCTGCGCATCGGTGCCGCCGACATGCCGTGGGTGCCGTTCGTCGAGAAGTTCTACGGCTACCGCTACGTCGAGAACACCCTGACCGATCGCCTGAAGTACGCCAACTCCTCCGACTGGGGCCTGCACGCCTTCGGCGACCTGGGCTCGCAGGTCAACTACGCGATGTCGGTGGTCAACGGTGCCGGCTACAAGAACCCGACCCGCGGCAAGGGCATGGACGTGGAAGGCCGCGTCGCCTACATGCCGATGCAGAACCTGGCCATCGCCGTCGGCGCCTACTCGGGCAAGCTGGGCAAGGAAACTGACATCCTCGACGCGCAGCACGACTACACCCGCGCCGATGCGATGGTCGCCTACGCCGATTCCAACTTCCGTCTGGGCGGCGAGTACTTCCAGGCCAAGAATCTCAACAACGTGCTGACCCCGGCCACCGACAAGTCCAGCGGCTGGTCGGTGTGGGGCAGCGTGGCGCTGACCGACGGCGGCATCAACGCCTTCGCCCGCTACGACAAGACCGATCTGAGCAAGACCATCGACCCGACCCTGGCCGACAAGTACTGGAACGTCGGCGTCGAGTTCCCGGTGCTGAAGAACCTGAAGCTGGCCACCGTGTACAAGTACACGCACCAGGACAACGCCAGCAAGAAGACCGACGTGGAAACCAAGGAATTCGGCGTCTGGGGCGACCTGTCGTTCTGATTCGCGGAGATTCCCGCACGTGGGACGAAAGGCGGCGCATTGCGCCGCCTTTCTTTTTTGCGGCGCGATCGCCGAGGCGCGCGATGGGGCGCGGGCCGGGGCGCCTTTCACGGTTCGCGTCGACGACCGTTGACGATAGTCGCTGCTACAGCGGCCAGGTGGCCTCTCGTGGAGAACTGGAGAAGCGGTTTCAACCGCGACGGGCGCAGCGGCGGACGACATGCGCCGCGCAAGTTGCCCAAGCCGACATCCCCGGCGCTGTACCGGCCGGCGCCGCGGCACGCCGCTCAACCCGGCGTCTTGTCCTTGTACCGGCACAGGTCGCGGATCGCGCACTGCGGGCAGTCGGGCTTGCGCGCCTTGCACACGTAGCGGCCGTGCAGGATCAGCCAGTGGTGCGCGTCGTACAGGAACTGCGCCGGCACCCGCTTGAGCAGCGAATCTTCGACTGCGCGCACGTCCTTGCCCGGGGCCAGCCCGGTGCGGTTGGCGACGCGGAAGATGTGCGTGTCCACCGCCATGGTCGGTTCGCCGAAGGCGGTGTTGAGCACCACGTTGGCGGTCTTGCGGCCTACCCCGGGCAGCGCTTCCAGCGCGGCGCGCGAGCGCGGCACCTCGCCGCCGTGTTGCTCGACCAGGATGCGGCAGGTGGCGATGACGTTCTTGGCCTTGGCGTTGAACAGGCCGATGGTGGAGATGTAGCGCTTGAGACCGTCCTCGCCCAGCGCCAGGATCGCGGCCGGCGTGTTCGCCACCGGATACAGGCGCCGCGTGGCCTTGTTGACGCCGACGTCGGTGGCCTGCGCCGAGAGGATCACCGCGATCAGCAGTTCGAACGGGCTGTCGTATTCCAGCTCGGTGGTCGGGCTGGGGTTGAGTTCGGACAGGCGCGAGAACAGTTCGTGGATCTCGTCCTTGCTCAGCAGACGTCCGCGCCGTGCAGGCGTGCTTGCGCCTGTGCTCGCGGTCGCGCTCATTGGCCGCCTCGCTGCGCGGCCCTGGCCTTGGCGCGGGCCAGGATCGCCGCGGCGGCCGCCGGCAGGGCCGGCGCACT
>NZ_AQOI01000597.1:0-642 GCF_000364665.1 Xanthomonas sp. SHU 199 | reverse complement strand
TGTCGCTGCCGCGCCGGCAATGGCGATCGCCGCCAATCGTCGCCAGGAGGCGGCCGCGGCGGCGCGACGCGAGGCCACCCGTAGCGAACAGGCCGCGCGCACCCGCAGCATCCCGGCCGAGCGCGCCTATGCCGCAGCGGCGCCTACCAAACCGCAGGCCAAGGCGCCGGCGCAGACGCCGTTCGTTGCGCCGGTCGCGCCGCCGACGATGGTCGCGCAACGCGCCAGCGATCCGTTCGGGCATCCGGCGACGCCGCTGCAGGCCCGGCCGTGGCCGCGCTCGACGCTGCCATCCGCCGATGCCGGGAGCGAATTCACCGCCAGCTTCCCGCACAGCGGCGCCGACCCGGCGGCGTTCTATCCGTTCGAACCCCGATTGCCTGCCGACGCCGTGGCCAACCCGCCGCTGCATCCGCAGCCCTGACCCCGCGCGCCGGCAGGCGTCCGTGCCTCATTCCGGCGCGTGGTCCCCGTTGCTTCGTCCCCTCGTTGTTCCCCTTCCCGAACCGGAGGCTTGCGTCCGATGACTCACCGTATCCGCCACCATCTGTTGGGCCTGCTGGCGCTGACCGTGCCGCTGGCCGCCTGCGCGCAGCAGCCCAGCCCCAGCGCCGCCAGCGCCCCGCCGCCGGCCGCGCAGGA
>NZ_AQOI01000596.1:0-1512 GCF_000364665.1 Xanthomonas sp. SHU 199 | reverse complement strand
AAAAGAAAGCACACCCCGCAGCGCGCCCTCCGCGCTACGCGCTCCGGGTTCGCAGCCACGACGGGCATTTTTCGACGGCACATCCATGTGCCGGCGAAAAACGACGCGCATCCTGCGCGTCGCCCTTCGGGTATTCGCCCGCCGCGGCTGCCGCGCCGAGGGGACCCCGGGTGAAGCAAAACAGCAACAGCCAAAGCCAGGGCAACAGCCAGAGCCAAAGCAACGTCCGAAGCCAAAGCAACGTCCGAAGCAACAGCAACAGCTAAGAAAGACAGTGCGATCGAATTCCCCCGTTAACGGAACCACCATGAACTTCATCTCTACCCGTCACGCCGCACCTTCGGTCTCGCTCAGCCAGGCCATCGCCGCCGGGCTCGCCCCCGATGGCGGCCTGTACGTGCCCGAGCGCCTGCCCGCCGCCCGCGACCTGCGCGCCGGTGCCAGCCTCGCCGAGACTGCCGCGGACCTGCTGGCGCCGTTCTTCGATGGCGACGCTCTGGCTGCGGAACTGCCGGCCATCTGCGCGGAGGCCTTCGACTTCGCCGCGCCGCTGCAGCCGCTGGCCACGCCCGGCGACCACGCGCTGGAGCTGTTCCATGGGCCGACCGCTGCGTTCAAGGACTTCGGCGCGCGCTTCCTGGCCGCCTGCCTGACCCGGCTGCGGCGGGGGGCGGAAACGCCGTTGACCATCCTCGTCGCCACCTCCGGCGATACCGGTGCCGCGGTCGCGGCCGCGTTCCATCGTCAGCCCGGGCTGCGCGTGGTGGTGCTGTATCCGGACGGGCGCGTGTCGCCGCGCCAGGCGCACCAACTCGGCTGCTTCGGCGACAACATCCAGGCGCTGCGCGTGGCCGGCTCGTTCGACGATTGCCAGGCGCTGGTGAAGCAGGCGCTGAACGACGCCGACCTGCAGGCGCAGGCGCCGTTGAGTTCGGCCAACAGCATCAGCCTGGGGCGCTTGCTGCCGCAGATGAGCTACTACGCGCATGCAGCCCTGCAGCACCATGTCGCGCATGCGCAGCCGCTGAACCTGGTGGTGCCCACCGGCAACCTGGGCAATGCGCTGGCCGCGATCCTGGCGCGGGCGCTGGGCGTGCCGCTGGGCCGGATCGTGCTGGCGACCAATGCCAACCGCGTGCTGCCGGACTTCTTCGCCGGCGCCGACTACGCGCCGCAGCCCAGCGTGGCGACCCTGGCCAATGCGATGGACGTCGGCGCGCCGAGCAATGTCGAGCGCCTGCGCTGGCTGTACCAGGGCGACGACGCCACGCTGCGTACCCAGTTCCAGGCCTACTCGGTGGACGATGCGCAGATCCGCCAGACCATCGGCGAGCGCTTCCGTCGCTACGGCGAGGTGCATTGCCCGCACACCGCCACCGCGCTGCATGTGCTGCAGCAACTGCGTGCCGAGGGCGCGGAGGCGGACGCCGGCGATTGGGCGGTGGCGGCTACCGCGCATCCGGCCAAGTTCGAGGGGGTGGTGGAGCCGCTGATCGGGCAGCCGGTGGCGGT
>NZ_AQOI01000595.1:0-1088 GCF_000364665.1 Xanthomonas sp. SHU 199 | reverse complement strand
GCTGTGGGCCGGGTTCGCGCTGACCTTCCAGCACTCGCTGGCCTGGGTGATGCGCCATCCCTGGCGCGCGGCGCTGTTCGGCGCCACCGCCGGCCCACTGGGCTACGTGCTGGCCGCGCGCGGCTGGCAGGCGGTGACGCTGGTGGCGCCCACGCCGCACGCGCTGCTGGCGCTGGCTGTAGGCTGGGCCGCGGCGCTGACCTTGCTGAGCCTGGCGACGCGCCGCCTGATGGTCGCCACGCCGGCGCTGCCGGCCACCGGAGCGGCGCGATGAACGCCTGGCCGCTCCTGCATGTAGGCATCTTCACCGTGCTGGTCATGCTCGCCGGCTGGGCCTGGCAGCGGCGCACCCGCAATGCCGGCGTGGTCGATGTGCTGTGGTCGGCCTGCATGGCGCTGACCGCGGTGTACTGCACCTGGCGCGCCGATGGCGCGCTGCTGCCGCGGGTGCTGACCGCGGTGCTGGGTGGGCTGTGGGGCGCGCGCCTGGCCTGGCATCTGGGCGTACGCGTGTTCGGCGATGCGCACGAAGACGGCCGCTATCGTGCCCTGCGCGAGCACTGGCACGGCGACCAGCGCAAGTTCCTGGCGTTCTTCCTCGGCCAGGCGCTGGTGGTGCTGGCGTTCGCGGTGCCGCTGTCGGTGGCCGCGCACAATCCGCAGCCGCAGTGGAGCGTGTGGACCACGTTGGCGGTCGCGACCTGGCTGATCGCGGTCGGCGGGGAGAGCCTGGCCGACCGGCAACTGGCCGCGTTCCGCACCGACCCGGCGAACAAGGGCAAGACCTGCCGCCAAGGCCTGTGGCGCTATTCGCGGCATCCGAACTACTTCTTCGAATTCGTGCACTGGTTCGCCTACGTGTTCCTGGCAGTGGGCAGCGGCGCGCTGTGGGTCGGCGTGGCCGCGCTGGGACCGTTGCTGATGTTCGCCTTCCTCTACCGCGTCACCGGCATTCCCTATACCGAACAGCAAGCGCTGCGCTCGCGCGGCCGCGACTACGCCGACTACCAGCGCAGCACCAGCGCCTTCTTCCCCATGCCGCCGCGGCACTGAGCCGCGCCAGGAGATCCGCCATGTCCAGCACCTTC
>NZ_AQOI01000594.1:0-6410 GCF_000364665.1 Xanthomonas sp. SHU 199 | reverse complement strand
CCCGGCGGAGCCGCTGGCCACGCGCCTGGCCGAATCCGGCCTGCTGCCCGACGCCATGCTGCGCGCGGCGATGCGCCGGTTGTGTGCGCAACGCCTGCGCGACGAGCGCGCCGGCGGCGCCGACGCGGCCTGGGAGCGCCAGCGCCTGCTGATCGAATCGCTGCGCGAAAGCGCCATCGCGATCGAGACCGACGCGGCCAACCGCCAGCACTACGAAGTGCCGCCGCGCTTCTTCGAGCTGTGCCTGGGCAAGCGCCTGAAGTACAGCAGTTGCTACTGGGACGCGACCACGCCCGATCTCGATGCGGCCGAGGAACGCATGCTGCAGCTGTACGCCGAACGTGCACAGTTGCGCGACCGCCAGCGCATCCTCGAACTGGGCTGCGGCTGGGGCTCGCTGACGCTGTGGATGGCCGAGCAGTTCCCCGGCGCGCGCATCACCGCGGTCTCCAACTCGCGGCCGCAGCGCGAGCACATCGAAGCGCAGTGCCGCGCGCGCGGGCTGAGCAACGTCAAGGTGATCACCCACGACGCCAACACCCTGACCCTGCCGACCGAGAGCTACGACCGTGTGGTCTCGATCGAGATGTTCGAGCACATGCGCAACTACCGCGAACTGCTCAAGCGGGTCAGCCACTGGCTGGTGCCGGGCGGCCGGCTGTTCGTGCACATCTTCTGCCATCGCGACCTGGCCTACCCGTTCGAGGTGCAGGGCGAGGACAACTGGATGGGCCGGCACTTCTTCACCGGCGGCCTGATGCCGGCGGCCGACACCCTGCTGCAGTTCCAGGACGACCTGGCGATCGAACGCCGCTGGCTTCTGTCCGGCCAGCATTACGAGAAGACCGCCAACGCCTGGCTGCACAACCAGGACCGCCACCGCGACACGCTGATGCCGGTGCTGCAGGCCACCTACGGCACCGACGCCAAGATCTGGTGGCAACGCTGGCGCATGTTCTGGATGGCCTGCGCGGAACTGTTCGGCTACGAACAGGGCCAGCAGTGGGGCGTGGCGCATTACCGGTTCGTCAGGCGCTGAGGCGCTGGGGTGCCGGGAATGGAGAATGGGGAAACGGGAATGGGTGTCCCGCGAGTGCCCGGGTTACCTGCGCACCCAAGGAACTTCCGGTCAACCGCGACGGGCTTTACCGGCGACGCCTGTCGCGGCTAAAGCCACAGCTTCACGCGGTCGCTCAGGCGACGCACTGCCGGCTTTCCCATTCCCGATTCCCGATTCCCGACTCCCCATTCCCGGCTTTCACGCCGCCGCGGTAATGACGATCTCGATCTTCCAGGCCGGGTCGGCCAGCTTGGCCTGCACGGTGGCGCGGGCCGGGGTGTTGCCCGGGCTGACCCATTCTTCCCAGACCTTGTTCATTTCGGCGAACTCGGCCAGGTCGGTCATGAAGATCTCCGCGCGCAGGATCCGGCTCTTGTCGGTGGCGGCGAGCGCCAGCAACCGGTCGATCGCGGCCAGCACCTGGCGGGTCTGGCCGGCGATGTCTTCGCTGGTATCGTCCGCGATCTGCCCGGCCAGATAGGCCACGCCGTTGTACACGGTCATCTCCGACATCCGCGGGCCGGTATCGAAACGCTGGATCATGATGCGCTGTCCTGTAGTGGGAAGACCGCGCCATTGTCGCGCGATTGCGCCGCGGCTGCAGGCACCGGCCGCCACACGCGATACGCCACCGGCAGCAGCCAGGCCAGGATCAACACGATCGGCAGTTTCTGGGTCAGCCCGCGCGGCGGTGCGCGCCACAGCACATGCACCCACAGGGCCACGAACGCCAGCACCGCCAGCAGCAACAGCGGCCCGGCGCGGCCCTTCCACGCCGCCTGCCCGCGCAGCCACGCGCTCTGCAGCAGCATCGCCGTGGTCACGCACAGGAACGCGGTCTGCGCGGAGAGTCCGTGCACCAGCGGCGCCAGCAGCGGTGCGCGCTGCGGCAGATAGCTGTCGCCGATCGCCACGCCGCACAGGCCGAGCGCGGCGCAGCCGAACAGCACGACCGGCGCGCCGCTGCGCGCGCGTGGCGGCGCCTGCGCATACAGCCCGGCCGCCAGCGCCACCACGCCGACGGCCAGCAGGACGTAGACGGTGCTCAGCAGCAGGCCGCCGGGCCCATGCAGGTACTGGCTGAGCGTGGCCTGCTGCCAGTGCAGATCGGCGCGCACGACCTGCAACGCCATTGCCACGCCGAGGAACAGCAGCGCCAGCAGCAGCGCCGCGGCGCCGGCCAGGCGCGTCCAGCGCGGCGGCTTGGGAAAGGGAGATGCGGACAAGGGCATCGACAGGCTCCGGAACCGACACAGACCGTCGCCACATGCGCTGGCCACGGCCCCTGCCGCGATCCCGACGCCGTGGCGACGTGCGATTCCACTATCATGCGCGTCGCCGGCACGGCCGGTATAGCCTGGAGCGTGGGATGCACGGCAAGAGGAGCGGTACGGCTGACAGGGGTGCGATGTGCGCGCTGCGGGGTGCGGCCCGGGAGGGCGCCAAGCTCACCGGTACCGGACTCGCCTTCGCGCCGCTGACCGCGACCGCTGTCGGGACCTGACGCGTGGCATCCCACCGGGGTGATGCGCGGCAGGCCGGTGCAACCCGGCTTGCCCCGACACCCCACCCACCGCGACGCAGCCACTTGGTCGCAGCCCTCTCAATGTTCGTCACACGCTTTCATCCAACCGGTATCGCGATGGCCCGTCTTCGTTTCACCCGCACTTCCGCTCCGGCCGCGTCGCGCACCGCGCAACGTGCGCCGTCGCGCCTCGCCGCCGTCCGTCCGCAATGACCGACGCCGCGCCCTCTACTCCCGCACCCACGCCCGGCTGGCGCCGTGCGCTGCCGGTGCTGGCCAGCCTGGCGATCCTGGCCCTGGCGCTGCACGCGCTGGCCACGGAGTTCAGCACCCACGGCTACAGTGCGATCCGTCACGCCTTCAACCAGCTGAGCCTCAGCCAGATCGTGCTGACCCTGCTGCTGGGCCTGAGCAGCTACGCCTGCCTGATCGGCTTCGATGCCGTCGGCCTGCGCCGCAGCGGGCGCAAGCTGCACCCGATGCGGATCAGCATCACCGCGTTCCTGGCGCATGCGGTCGGGCAGACCCTGGGCTTCGCCGCATTGACCGGCGGCGCGGTGCGCCTGCGCGGCTACGGCCGGGTCGGGCTGAGCCTGGCCGAGATCGGCCAGGTGGTGCTGATGAGCACGCTCGGCTTCGTGTTCGGCGCGTGGCTGCTGCTGGCGCTGGCCCTGACCCTGGAGCCGGCCGCGGCGGCGCTGGCGCTGCCGGTCGGCGCGACTGCGGTGCGCGCGATCGGCATCGCGTTGCTGGTCGGCTTCGCCACGATGCTGCTGCTGGCCGGCCGCGACGGCCGCACCCTGCGCTGGCGCAGCCACGAACTGTGGCTGCCGGACCGGCGCACCACCCTGGGCGTGACCGCGCTGAGCGTGGTCGAGCTGGGCCTGGCCAGTGCCGCGTTCTACGTACTGCTGCCCAACGAATCGGGCATCGAATACATCGGCTTCGTCGGCCTGTACCTGGTCGCGGTGGTGGCGGGCCTGGTCTCGACCGTGCCGGCCGGCCTGGGCGTGTTCGAGTGGAGCCTGCTCAAGCTGCTGCCCGGCGTGGCGCCGGCGGCGGTGCTGGCGGCGGCGCTGATCTACCGCATCACCTACTACGTGGTGCCGCTGCTGCTGTCGGTGCTGATGGCGTCGCTGTCCGGCCTGCGCCGGCCGCTGGCCGCCAGTGCCGGCGGCGTGCGCGTGGCCTGGCGCACGCTGCGCCCGTGGCTGCCGCAGATCATCGCCCTGGCGGTGTTCGCGGTCGGCGCGGCACTGGTCATCGACGGCACCCTGCCCACGCCCAAGCGCCGCCAGGACATGGCGCCGCTGTCGATCATGGAAACCTCGCACTTGCTGGCCAGCCTCGGCGGCGTGGTGCTGCTGCTGATCGGCCAGGGCCTGCAGCGGCGCAGCCATGCCGCCTGGGTGCTGGCGATCGGCATCTGCGTGCTGCTGCCGCTGCCGGCCTGGCTGCGCGGCGGCCACGTCTCGGTGGCGCTGTCCTCGCTGGTGGTGGCGGTCGGCCTGTGGGGCGCGCGCCGCGAGTTCTATCGCGAGGGCGCCCTGCTCGACGAGGCCTGGTCGTGGCCGTGGCTGCGCAACCTCGGCCTGGTGCTGATCGCCACGATCTGGCTGCTGTTCTTCGTCTACAGCCACGTCGAATACCAGAACGAGCTGTGGTGGGAGTTCGCCACCTCGGCCAACGCGCCGCGCGCGCTGCGCGCGGTGCTGCTGGTCAGCGTGGCGGTGGTGGTGTTCGGGCTGGCGCGGCTGCTGCACAGCACGCGCTCGCCGTTGCCGCCGGCCGATGGCGCGCAGCTGGACGCGCTGGCGCCGGTGCTGGCCGATGCCACCGACACCCAGGCCTGCCTGGTGCTGACCGGCGACAAGGCGCTGCTGCAGGCCGAGGACGGCCCCGGCTTCGTGATGATGCAGCGCTACGGCGGCTCGCTGGTGGCGATGGGCGACCCGGTCGGCGCGCCGGAAGTGGCCCGCGCGCTGATCTGGCGCTTCCGCGAGGAAGCCGACCGCATGGGCCTGCGCCCGGTGTTCTACCAGGTCGGCGAGCAGCACTGGCAGACCTACCTGGACCTGGGCCTGACCCTGGTCAAGCTCGGCGAGGAAGCGATGGTGTCGCTGGAGGGCTTCCACCTGGAAGGCCGCGACCGCGCCGACCTGCGCCAGGCCTGGAACCGCGGCAAGCGCAGCGGGCTGAGCTTCCGCATCGTCGAGACCGACGCGGTGGACGCGCTGATGCCGGTGCTGGCCGAGGTCTCGCAGCAGTGGCTGGAAGACAAGGCCGGCGCCGAGAAGGGCTTTTCGCTGGGCAGCTTCGACCCGGCCTACCTGCGCCGCTTCCCGATCGCGGTGGTGGAGTTCGAAGGCAAGGTCGTGGCCTTCGCCAACCTGTGGCAGGCCCCGGCCGGCCACGAGCTGTCGGTGGACCTGATGCGGCACATCGCCGATGCGCCGAAGGGCACGATGGACTTCCTGTTCATCGAGCTGTTCCTGTGGGGCCGCGACCAGGGCTACAAGCGCTTCTCGCTGGGCATGGCGCCGCTGTCGGGCCTGGCCCAGCACCGCCTGGCCGGCCGCTGGAACCGCTTCGGCAACCTGATCGTGCGCCACGGCGAACGCTTCTATGGCTTCACCGGCCTGCGCCGCTTCAAGTCCAAGTTCGCCCCCGCCTGGCGCACCCGCTACCTCGCCGCCCCCGGCGGCATGCACCTGCCCGCCGCCCTGCTGGACGTGACCCGACTGATCTCGCTGGATCCACGCAAGCCGGAGTGAGGCCGGGATTGGGGAGTCGGGATTGGAGATTGGCCTGGCTACCCCGCGTTTGCCTGGGCATTGCGAGGCTTCGCACCGTACCCTCATCCGCCCCTTCGGGGCACCTTCTCCCGAGGGGAGAAGGAACAGCTAAAGCCCCTCTCCCCCCGGGAGAGGGGTTGGGGTGAGGGTACGACCGCCATGGAGTCCGGCGACACCGAACGGGCGCTTGTGCCGCGCAGAACTGGCGTTTCAGCGATCAGCGTCGCGGCTGAAGCCGCTCCTAAGACGGCGCGAACGGACAAGCCCGCACGCGCGACCAACCCCCAATCCCGACTCCCCAATCCCGGCGTCTACTGAATCCGCTGCAGGATCTGCTTGGCCAGCGTCGCGTAGTCGCCCTGGAAATGATGGTCGCCGGGCAGCTTGACCAGTTGCACCGCGCCCTTGGGCAGGTCCGGGCACAGCGCGTCGTCGTCGTCCTCGCCGTAGATGCACAGGGTCTGCGCCGGCGGCATCTTCGCCACTTCCGGGGCGATCGGCAGGCCGTCGTCGCCGGAGCTGATCCAGTTGGACACGTGGAACTCGTAGTCGGCGGTCTTGCCGACCGACAGCAAGGCGGTGAGCTGCACTTGGTCGCGCATCGCTTCCGGCAACTGGTTGTAGGCCGCCGGCAGCACGTCGGCGCCCTGCGAGAAGCCGATCAGCACCACCCGCCCGCGTTGCCACAGGTGGCTGTAGTGGCGGTAGATGCGGTCCAGGTCGGTGGCGAAGCCCTGCGGCGTGCGCTCGCTCCAGAAGTAGCGCAGCGAATCCACGCCCACCACCGGGATGCCGGCCTTGGCCAGGGCGCCGGCGACCTGCTGGTCGAGTCCGGCCCAGCCGCCGTCGCCGGAGACGAAGATCGCGAACACGTTGCCGTTGTCGGCATCACCCGCGCCCGCGGCGGCAGGCACTTCGACCACCGGCAGCCCGGCCAGGTCGGCCGGGGTCGGCGGCAGGCTGACGCCGGGCCGATCGCCCAGCGAACGCACCGCCGCACGCAGGCCCGGCAGCGCATCGCCGCTGGCGC
>NZ_AQOI01000593.1:0-1462 GCF_000364665.1 Xanthomonas sp. SHU 199 | reverse complement strand
CGGCGCCAAGCACTCGCGCAATGCATTGCGACTGCATTGTGGGAGGGGTTTCAGCCCCGACACCTTTGAGTCGGACGCATCGGGACTGAAGTCCCTCCCACAGCACGGCATCGCACTGGCCACTTCGGTTGCAGTCACGACCAGTCGCCACCCCGCCCGATCTACGCCGTCGCCACTGGAAGGGCGAAGGCCGCGCCTTCGACGCAGGCGACCAAGCGTTCGCCCGGCGCCAGCACCGGGGCGACGCCGGCGGTGAAGTGCGAGAACGCCGGCAGCACGGTCATGCCGTCGCGCAGCCAGAACGCCGGCCAGCGCGGGCGCAAGCCAGGCAGTTTGGCCAGCGGGTGCAGGTGCCCGCACAGCACATGGCGCTGCGCATCCGTCACCGGATCGTGGCGCAGCACGAACGGGCCGTCCTCCACCTGCGTGCCAAGCGGCGCGATGTCCAGCCCGGCGCCGGCGAGGGCGCGGTCGTGGTTGCCGGCGATCGCCGCCACGCGCAGTTGCGGATGCTGCGTGCGCCAGGCATGCCACTGGCGTTGCCAGTCGGCATCGGGTGCGGCGCCATGCAGCACGTCGCCGAGGATCCACAGTTCCGCCGCGTCCTGCGCCTCCAGCAGCGCCGACAGCCGCGCCAGGTCGAGCGCGGTGCCGCCGCGCGGCAGGCCGATGCCGGCGCGGCGGAAGACGTCGGCCTTGCCCAGATGCAGGTCGGCGATCAGCAGCCGTCGCCGCGCCGGCCAGTACAGTGCGCGGTCGCCGAGCAGGCGCATCGGTTCCCCTGCCAGCCGCAAGTCCAGTTCAGCGCGCATGGCGCTGCTCCAGCTGCGCCGCCGCGCGCATCACCCGCGCCTTCCAGTCCTCGGTGCTGAGCTGGCCGCGGATGCTCTCGGCCCACAGCGGGAACGCCAGTGGCGTGAGGCTGCGCGGACTATGCAGCGCCAGCTCGCGCGCGGCGCAATCGTCCAGGGTGGCGGTGAGCCGGGTCAGTTCCATCTCGCCCTGCAACACCTCGCGCTCGGCCTGCGCCAGCAGCAGGTGCTCGGGATCGAAGCGGCTGAGCACGTCGTACAGCAGGCCGCTGGAGGCCTGCAGCTGGCGCAGGCTGCGCGGCAGGCGGCCGGGCAGGCTGGGCGGCAACAGGCCGGCGACGCGGGCGATCTCGCGGAACTGGCGGCGCGCCAGTTCGCCGAGGTTGAGGCTCTCGCGCAGATCCTCGAACAACTGCGCCGGACTCAGCAATTCGCGCAGCAGCGCCGCGTCGATCGGCGCGTCCTCCGCCGGCGACAGCACAAAGCCATAGTCGTTGGCGGCGAAGCTGAAGGTATTGCGCTGCCGCCGGCCCCAGCGCAGCGCCAGCAGCGCGGCCAGGCCTTCGTGCACCTGGCGGCCGGCGAACGGATACACGAACAGGTGCTGGCCGTCGCGGGCGCGCACGCGCTCGGCCAGCAGCCGCTGCGGC
>NZ_AQOI01000592.1:0-14780 GCF_000364665.1 Xanthomonas sp. SHU 199 | reverse complement strand
CCGGCGACCTGTTCGCGCCGGCGGCCGCCACGGTGCCCGAGCGCCGGCCGGCCGACCTGCCGCATCTGTCGCTGCCCGAACACCACGACGTGCGCGGTAGCGACATCGTGGTGCGGCGACTGCACGGTGCGCTGGCCGCCGCTGCCGAATGCGGGCCGCGCGATTTCGCCGACCTGCTGCAGGTGCCGGGCGTTGGTGCGCGCACGGTGCGCGCGCTGGCGCTGGTGGCCGAGGTGCTGCACGGCGCGCCGTGCCGTTTCAGCGATCCGGCACGGTTCTCGCTGGCCCATGGCGGCAAGGACCGGCATCCGTTCCCGGTGCCGACGCGGGTCTACGACCACACCATCGGCGTGCTCAAGACGGCGGTGGCGCAGGCCAAGCTGGGCCGCGAAGAGAAACTGGACGCGATCCGCCGCCTGGACGCGCAGGCGCGCCTGCTCGAACCGGCCGCGCGCGGGCCGTCGGTGGACGACTACATCGCCGAAGAGCGCGCGCAATCGCACGCCTATGGCGGGCGCAGCGTGTTCGGCTGGGAGCCTGCGCCGGAGGCTGTGGCGGAGAGACGCACCGCACGCGCAAAGTAAGAGCTCGGCTAGTGGCCTGGGTACGACGCGATCGAACCGGCTGTCGGGTGTCGTGCAGGCGTCGACGGCGATTCGCCCGCGATGCGCCAGTCCATCTGCGCAACCGACCTCGTTGCAGTCGGGACTGAAGTCCCTCCCACAAGCAGGGACTTGTGGTCAGCGTTGCCGTCGGCACTCGCGCGGAAGATCACGGTTGCGCCTCTCCGGGAGTCCGCTGTCATGCCATAGTGCTGGTCGGAGGAGGTGACGCGGTCTGAGCGCGTGCCAGGTTCCTCCCGTTCGAGCGATCGCCCGTATCATGGCCGCCCCGGCGCACGGTGTCGGTGGCTCCGAACGACGCGTACGCCGAAGGACGTTTTCCCCAGCATGTGGTCTGCCATCAGCAACTTCGGCGACGCGGCGATGACGCTGCCGCTCGGGCTCGTCTGCGCACTGTGGCTGGCGCTGGGTAGCGCGGGATGGCGTGCCGCGGCGACGTGGCTTGGCCTGCTGGCGAGCGCCGCCGCCCTGGTCGGGGCGACCAAGATTCTCTACGCCGGCTGTGGGGTGGAACTGCGCGCGCTGCAGTTCCGGGTGATCAGTGGACACACCATGCTCGCCGCCTGCGTATGGCCGATGGCCTGCATGCTGTGCCTGCGCGCCCGTCCGCGGCCGCGGCTGGCGATCGCCTGCGGTTTCGCCATCGCCAGCGTGATCGCCATTGCCCGCGTCTACGCGCGAGCGCACAGCTTGTCCGAGGTCGCTGCCGGTGTGGTGGTCGGGGCAGCGACGACGGCGTGCTATCTGCAGTGGCGCGGTGCGCCGCAGCTGCCCGCGCGGCTGCGCATGTACGCCCTCGTGTCGGTGGTCCTGGTCGGCGCGTTGATGTACGGACGCCACGCGCCGATCCAGCATGCCATCCAGACCTATTCGCCGGCGTTGTGCGGTCGCGACAGCTGATGGCGCCGTCTTCCGTGTGCAGGCATATGCACGTGCGCTTCGCCTATCGTATGCCTGCTCTTGACCTGCGCGTTGCTACACCCGGAGCCGATGGCCGTCGTGGCCGCTTTCAGGAGATGTATCGATGCCGGAGCAATCCACCACCACCCGTGCGCGCCGCGCCAAGCGCGAAGGCAAGGCCGGCACGACCCAGGCCGGCGAGTTCGTGCGCGAGGAAATCGACCGCGTGCGCGAGGGCAAGACCCAGGTGAAATCGACCAAGCAGGCGATCGCCATCGGCCTGTCCAAGGCGCGCCGCGCCGGGGTCAAGACCGGCGCGTCGAAGACCGCGTCGAAAGTCACCAGGAAGAAGGTTGCCCAGGAAGAGGCCAAGGGCGGCAAGCAGGCCAAGCCGTCGCCAACGCGCTCGCGCGGCGCCAAGAAGGCGCTGAAGACCGCCAGCAAGGGCAAGAGCGCGACGCAGACGGTGGGCAGCGAGGCGCTGTCGACACAGACCAAGCGCGCAGCGAAGAAGCGCAGTGCCAGCAGCCGCTCGGCCGCGGCGAAGAAGGCCGTGCAGACCAAGGGGGCGACGGTGCGCAAGAGCGCGGCCAAGAAGGCCGCGAAGACCCGGGCCAAACAGGCCGGCACGCGGACGGCTGCCGCCAAGAAGCGCACGGCGAAGACCGCTTCGGCCAGGAAGACGCCGGCCAAGCAGGCCGCGAGCAAGAAGGCGGCGAGCAAGACTTCTTCGGCAAAGAAGACTGCGACCAAGAAGACGGCCTCGAAGAAGACGGCATCCAGGAAGACAGCGTCGAAAAAGTCGACGGCGAAAACCGCGGTCGCGAGGAAGACGCCAGCGAAGAAGAGCGCATCCAGCAAGCGTAAGACCAGCAAGCGCGCAGGCAAGACGTCGTCCGCGCGCACACGCGGTTCGCGCTCGAGCGGCTAGTCGCTCCATGGCGCGCGGCGGCGGATGCCACCGCCGCGCGTCGACGCATCCGCGATCGACGCGACTCGCCGGGGTCTTACAGTTCGGTGTACTTGGTGATGCGGCCCTTGGCGCGCTCCACCGGATACTTGGCGGCGTTGGCCAGCATCTTGCGTTGCGCGGCGTCGATCGGATCGATCTCCAGCTTGTCGCACAACTGGACCAGATACAGCAGCACGTCGGCGATCTCGCTGCCGACCTGCTGCTTTTTTTCTGCAGACAGTTGCCGGCTCTGCGCATCGTCCAGCCACTGGAAGTGCTCCAGCAATTCCGCCGCTTCCACCGACAGCGCCGCGGCGAGATTGCGCGGACTGTGGAACTGACCCCAGTCGCGGGCGTCGGCGAAGGCGCGCTGGGCGGCCTGCAGGTCGTGGAGGCTGTCGGGCATGGCATTGGCTCGCAGTGGGGACGGCGCATGGTAAAGCAGCAATCACGCGCGCAGGCACTGCGGTCGCGACATCGGACTCACGGCGTGGTCACCGACGATGCACGGCATCGGCGGCGACACTGCGGGCACGTGTTCGCAGACGAAAGGACCTACCCATGCAAGCTCTGACCTATCACGGCACCCGGGACGTGCGCGTGGAAACCGTTCCCGACCCGGTGCTGGTCGAGACCGACGACATCATCCTGCGCGTCACCGCCACCGCGATCTGCGGCTCGGACCTGCATCTGTATCGCGGCAAGATTCCCGATCTGCACACCGGCGACGTGCTCGGGCACGAGTTCATGGGCGTGGTGGAAGACGTCGGCCCGGACGTGCAGCGGGTGAAGAAGGGCGACCGCGTGGTGATCCCGTTCGTGATCGCCTGCGGCGAGTGCTTCCATTGTCGCCTGACCGAATATGCCGCCTGCGAGACCACCAACACCGGCAAGGGCGCGGCGCTGAACCAGAAAGGCATCCGCCCACCGGCGGCGCTGTTCGGCTACAGCCATCTGTACGGCGGCGTGGCCGGTGGCCAGGCGGAGTACGTGCGCGTGCCCAAGGCCAATGTCGGCCCGTTGGTGGTGCCGGACGTGCTGCATGACGAGCAGGTGCTGTTCCTGTCCGACATCCTGCCCACCGGCTATCAGGCCGCGGTCAACGCGGGCGTGCGTCAGGGCAGTACCGTGGCGATCTTCGGCGCCGGCCCGGTCGGGCTGATGACCGCGGCCTGCTGCCGCATGCTCGGCGCCGAGCGGATCTTCATGGTCGATCGCTATGCGTACCGGCTCGACTTCGCCCAGCGCACCTACGGGGTGATTCCGCTGAACTTCGAGGAGATCGACGATCCGGCCGACATCATCGTCGGCCAGACCGACGGGCGTGGCGTGGACGCCAGCATCGACGCGGTGGGCTTCGAAGCCAAGGGCAGCACGGTGGAGACGGTGATGGCCACGCTGAAGCTGGAAGGCAGCAGCGGCACGGCGCTGCGCCAGTGCATCGCCGCCACCCGCCGCGGTGGCACGGTCAGCGTGCCGGGCGTGTATGCCGGTTTCATCCACGGTTTCCTGTTCGGCGACGCCTTCGACAAGGGGCTGAGCTTCAAGATGGGCCAGACCCATGTGCAGCGTTTCATGCCCGAACTGCTGGAGCACATCGGCGAGGGCCGGCTGCGGCCCAACGAGATCATCACCCACCGACTGAGCCTGGCCGAGGCGGCGCAGGGGTATTCGATCTTCGACAAGAAGGAGCAGGATTGCCGCAAGGTGATCCTGACGCCGTGACCGGGGTGTGGCTGGGTGCCCCATGGCGGGTCACCCGGCCCCGGGCCCGCGCCTGAAGGTGTCGGAACGGGCGTAAAGCATGGTGCGTTGCACAACCTGCGAGGCGGTCCTGCGCGCCTGGGCATGGGCGTTCGGCCTGCCTGGCGCGAATGGGGGACATAGCGCCAACCGTCCGTCGCGAGCAGGTGAAGATTTCACGCCTCCTTCACCTTGCTCCGATGTAGACGCGCCGCCCCGAGGCTCGGGATAAGTTTTTCCCGCCGTCGCTGTCAGGCGGCCACGCGGGAGTGGCCCGCCCGCTTCTTGTCAAGTGCGTGACAAGCTTTTTGACCGCGAATCAATCACTTGGATGTTCCGGTGTGGTGAGGGTGGCATCGGCGGCTTGTCCACAGGGGGTGTGGATGACTTCTGCATAAGGTTGTGGATAAGGCCGATGCCGGCCCGTGACACAACAGTGTCAAGAGGGGTGGCGAAAAATTGACCAGGCGATTTTGCGGCCGCGATTGGGCCGGACCTTTGACCCTGTGCCGTGACCCTGCGGGGTGCACATCCGGGTCGCGGTCTGGGCGTTGACCACGGGCGCCGATCGCCTGGCGGTCGTATGGGTGCCTGTGTCGCACGGCAGTCCGGAGAACGCGCGGGTGCGACCATCAGGCGAGGGTGTGGCTTTCCCGAGGCGATCGCGTCGCCGCGTGCCGAAGATCCTGGATCGTGACCAGCGTGTGGCCCCGGGTTCCGCGTGAAGCCGGCGCCCTGTCAGCTTTTCCCGGCATCGCCATGGCGCCAGCCGTGCGGCGCCATGGCGGAAACCGCTGCCCTTGCTCAGGCCAGCAGGCGCAGCTTCGGCTCGCGGCTCCACTGCCGGGTCTTGGCCGCGGTCACGAAGCCCTTGCTGTCGCTGGCCTCGACCACCCCGGCGTCCTTCTGCACATTGCCGGCCTTCAGCAGCGGCTGCGCGCCGGCGTCGGCGGCGATCGCCTTGAGGTGGGCGAAGGCGTTGCTGACGAAGTCGATGGCCGCCGACTCCTTGCTCAGCCGCTTGCCGGCCTCGGCCGACAGCACCACCGCCACCGCATCGAACACGAACGAGGGTGTGCCGGCCAACTGGCCGTCGGCGGCCAGGCGCTTGCCGTCGCTGAGGACGGCGCCGCCGAGCTTGGGCGCGACGATCTTGACCGCCGCGCCGGCGTCGGTGGCGGCCTTGCGCAGGTCGCGCACCAGTTTCGCGTCAGAGCCCTCGTCGATCAGGATGCCGATCGCGCGGCCCTGCAGGGTCGGCTTCATGCGGCCGATGAGCTGCAGCGCTGGCGACAGCGGCAGGTCCTGCGGCGCGACCGCGGCCGGCGGCGCCGGCGGCAGCGCGTCCAGGCCCAGGCCGTCGGCGACGCGCTGCGCCAGCTTGGGATCGACGTGGCGCAGGTGCCCGACCACCGCCTCGCGCACGTGCGCGGTGTCGACCTTGGACAGCTCGAACACCAGCGCCGAGGCCACGTGCGCCTGCTCCGGCTGCGTCTGGCTGCGGTAGAACATCCGTGCCTGGCTGTAGTGGTCGGCGAAGCTCTCGGCACGCACGCGGCCCTTGGCGCCGTCGTCGGGCTGGGTGCGGTGGCTGACGAAGCCGCGCGCGGTCTCGCGCGGGCTGTCGGCCTGCAGCGAGCTGGGTTCGTAGGCGACGCGGCCCTTGGGCACGCCCATCTGCATGTGGCCGTCGCGCTGCATGTTGGCGAACGGGCACTTCGGCGCGTTGATCGGCAACTGGTGGAAGTTGGGCCCGCCCAGGCGGCTGAGCTGGGTGTCCAGGTACGAGAACAGGCGGCCCTGCAGCAGCGGGTCGTTGGAGAAGTCGATGCCGGGCACGATGTTGGCCGGGCAGTACGCCACCTGCTCGGTCTCGGCGAAGAAGTTGTCTGGCCAGCGGTCCAGCACCATGCGCCCGACGATCTGCAGCGGCACCAGCTCCTCCGGGATCAGCTTGGTGGCGTCCAGGTGGTCGAACGGGAAGGCGTCGGCCTGTTCCTGGGTGAACAACTGCACGCCCAGTTCCCATTCCGGGAAGTCGCCGCGTTCAATCGCCTCGAACAGGTCGCGGCGGTGGAAGTCCGGGTCGGCGCCGGCCAGCTTCACCGCCTCGTCCCAGATCGTGGACTGCAGGCCTAGCTTGGGCCGCCAGTGGAACTTGACGAAGGTGCTGCGGCCTTCGGCGTCGAGCAGGCGGAAGCTGTGGATGCCGAAGCCTTCCATCATGCGCAGCGAGCGCGGGATGGTGCGGTCGCTCATCGCCCACATGATCATGTGCAGCGATTCGGGCATCAGCGAGACGAAGTCCCAGAATGTGTCGTGCGCGCTGGCCGCCTGCGGGAAGCCGCGGTCCGGCTCCATCTTCACCGCGTGGATCAGGTCGGGGAACTTCAGCGCGTCCTGGATGAAGAACACCGGGATGTTGTTGCCCACCAGGTCCCAGTTGCCTTCCTTGGTGTAGAACTTGACCGCGAAGCCGCGCACGTCGCGTGGCGTGTCCACCGAGCCGGCGCCGCCGGCGACGGTGGAGAAGCGGGTGAACACCGGGGTCTTCACTCCGACCTCGGTGAGCAGCGCGGCGGTGGTGTACTTGGCCAGCGACTTGGTCAGTTCGAAGTAGCCGTGTGCGGCGCTGCCGCGTGCGTGCACGATGCGTTCGGGAATGCGCTCGTGGTCGAAGTGGGTGATCTTTTCGCGCAGGATGAAGTCTTCCAGCAACGTCGGCCCGCGCGGCGTGGCGCGCAGCGAGTTCTGGTTGTCGGCGACCGGAATGCCCTGGTTGGTGGTCAGCGGCGGATGCGTGCCGCCGGCCTGCTGGTGCAGTTCGTCGCCATGGCCGCGCTGATCGGCGGGTGCGGCGGAGGACGTGGGGGCGGTGGACGATGCGGAATCGCTGGGCGTGCGCTTGCGGCTGGCCATGGGAGATCGCTCCGGTGCGTGGCGGAAGAAGGCGTCGCGGTGGGGTGCCCGGTGCGTGAGGATGCGGGCGCGGCGGAAGTCCCGATCCTGGGCGGCGCGGCGTGAACGAGCCGTGCAACGCGCCGCATCGCGCGCACTTGTCTACCTCGGTACGCGCGTTGCGCACGCATGAAAAAACCCAGCCTCGCGCACGAGGCTGGGTCTCGGGTGCAGCGTCGAACGAGAACGCGGCTCAGACCACCGCGTCTTCCTTGTACGCATCCACCGGGATGCACGCGCACATCACGTTCTTGTCGCCGTACACGTTGTCCACGCGCGCCACCGGCGGCCAGTACTTCTGCTGCTTCAGCGTCGGCAGCGGGAACGCGGCCAGCTCGCGCGGATAGGCGTGGGTCCACTCGCTGGCGGTGACCTGCGCGGCGGTGTGCGGGGCGTGCTTGAGCGGGTTGTCCTCGCGGTCCAGGCGGCCGTCCTCGATCGCGGCGATCTCCTCGCGGATCTGGATCATCGCGTCGATGAAGCGGTCCAGCTCGTGCTGCGATTCGCTCTCGGTCGGCTCCACCATCAGCGTGCCGGCGACCGGGAAGCTCAGCGTCGGCGCGTGGAAGCCGAAGTCGATCAGGCGCTTGGCGATGTCCTCGGCGCCGATGCCGCTGGTCTTCTCCAGCGGGCGCACGTCGAGGATGCACTCGTGCGCGACCAGGCCGTTGCGGCCGGTGTACAGCGTCTTGTAGTACGGCGCCAGGCGCTTGGCGATGTAGTTGGCGTTGAGCAGCGCGACCTGGGTGGCCTTGCGCAGCCCGCTGTTGCCCATCATGGTGATGTACATCCAGCTGATCGGCAGGATCGAGGCGCTGCCGAAGCTGGCGGCGCTGACCATGCCGACCTCGCCGTCGCCGCCCAGGGTCTTGGGCAGGTACGGCGCCAGATGCGCCTTCACCGCGCAAGGGCCGACGCCGGGGCCGCCGCCGCCGTGCGGGATGCAGAAGGTCTTGTGCAGGTTCAGGTGCGACACGTCCGAGCCCCACTTGCCGGGCTTGGCCAGGCCGACCAGCGCATTCATGTTGGCGCCGTCGGTGTAGACCTGGCCGCCGTGCGCGTGCACCGCTTCGCAGATCGCCACCACGTCTTCCTCGAACACGCCGTGGGTGGACGGGTAGGTGATCATCAACGCGGCTAGGCGGTCCGAATACTTCTCGGCCTTGGCGCGGATGTCGGCGACGTCGACGTTGCCGTTGCCGTCGCACTTGGTCACCACCACGGTCATGCCGCACATCTGCGCCGAGGCCGGGTTGGTGCCGTGCGCCGATTCGGGGATCAGGCAGATGTCGCGATGGCCTTCGCCGCGGGCGCGGTGATAGGCGCGGATCGCCAGCAGGCCGGCGTACTCGCCCTGCGCGCCGGAGTTGGGCTGCAGGCTGACCGCGTCGTAGCCGGTGCACTCGACCAGCATCGCTTCCAGTTCGTCGATCAGCTGCTTGTAGCCGACGCTCTGCTCGGCCGGGGCCAGCGGATGGATCGCGCCGAACTGCGGCCAGGTCACCGGGATCATCTCGGCGGTGGCGTTGAGCTTCATGGTGCAGCTGCCCAGCGGGATCATGGTGCGATCCATCGCCAGGTCCTTGTCGGCCAGCGCGCGCATGTAGCGCAACAGTTCGTGCTCGCTGTGGTGGGTGTTGAACACCGGGTGCTGCAGGAACGCGCTGTGGCGCAGCAGCTGCGGCGGCAGCGCATCGGCGGTGGCGGCGTCGAGCGCGTCCACGTCGGCCTGCGCGCCGAACAGCTGCGCTAGCGCGACCACGTCGGCGCGGGTGGCGGTCTCGTCCAGGCTGATGCCCAGCGACGCGCTGTCGATCGCGCGCAGGTTGATGCCGGCCACGCGCGCCTTGGCGTGGATGGCCTCGGCATCGACGCCGGTGACGTGCAGGGTGTCGAAGAAGCGCTCGCCGACGGCGACGCCGGCACTGCGCAGCGCTGCGCCGAGGATCGCGGCCAGGCGGTGGGTGCGGCGGGCGATGCGCACCAGGCCCTCGGGGCCGTGGTACACCGCGTACATCGAGGCCATCACCGCCAGCAGCACCTGCGCGGTGCAGATGTTGGAGGTGGCCTTCTCGCGGCGGATGTGCTGCTCGCGGGTCTGCAGGGTGAGGCGGTAGGCGGGGTTGCCGGCGGCGTCGATCGACACGCCGATCAGGCGGCCCGGCATCGAACGCTTGTAGGCGTCGCGGCAGGCCATGAACGCGGCATGCGGGCCGCCGAAGCCGAACGGCACGCCGAAGCGCTGCGAATTGCCGACGACGATGTCCGCGCCCCATTCGCCGGGGGCGGCGATCAGGGTCAGCGCGAGCAGGTCGGTGGCGACGGCGACCAGGCCGCCTTGCGCATGCACCGCGTCGGCCAGCGCCTGGTGATCACCGATGTGGCCGAAGCTGTCCGGATACTGCAGCAGCACGCCGAAGCACTCGGCCTGCAGCGCTTCCTCCGGCGTGCCCACGCGCAGCACGATGCCCAGCGGCTCGGCGCGGGTGCGCAGCAGTTCCAGGGTCTGCGGGTGCACCGCGTCGTGCACGAAGAAGGTGTCGGACCTGGACTTGGCCGAGCGCTTGGCCAGGGTCATCGCCTCGGCCGCGGCGGTGGCTTCGTCCAGCAGCGAGGCGTTGGCGATTTCCATGCCGGTGAGGTCGGCGCACATGGTCTGGAAGTTGATCAGCGCTTCCATGCGGCCCTGCGAGATCTCCGCCTGGTACGGGGTGTAGGCGGTGTACCAGGCCGGGTTCTCGAGGATGTTGCGCAGGATGACCTTCGGCGTGTGGGTGCCGTAGTAGCCCTGGCCGATGAAGCTGCGGAACACGGTGTTCTTGTCGGCGATGGCGCGGATCTTGGCCAGCGCCTCCTCCTCGGTGATGGCGTCGGGCAGCGCCAGCGCGGCGGGCGACTTGATGTTGCCCGGCACGATGGCGTCGGTCATCGCCTCCAGCGAGTCGTGGCCGACGGTGCGCAGCATGTGCGCGATCTCGGCGTCGTTCGGGCCGATGTGGCGCTCGATGAAGGCGCAGTGGTGTTCGAGGTCGCGCAGCGAAGAGGTGTGAGACATGGCAGTCGTCCGGCTGAGGAAGGCACGAGGAGGCGGGGACGCGCGCAAGGCCGTCGTCGGACCGCAGCGGCGGGCACGACCGACGGGAAGCACGCGTCTTCCCAATGCCCCTCTGTCCTTTTGCCTGAGAGTTTGGAAGCGGCGGCTGGCGCTGCGCTTCGTGCCCCTTCGGCGCCGGGTTTGACCGGTCTCTCCAGAGTCTTGGTGCGGGTGGTATCGGGCCTGAGCGATTACGGGCGTTTGCGCCTTCGGCAGCGGGTCGCCCCGCTTCTCCCACCTTGCTGCGCCGCGATTATAACGTGGCCGGCGGCGCCCACGGCGGGCCGCACGCACCCACGCCAGCCTGAATGGGCAAGCCGCGGCGGATGCGCGCCTGCGGCCGCAGCGCGTATCATGGCCGCACTCCCTTTTCTCGCGCCCGTCCATGCCGGACGGCGTCGCCGCGCGTGCGCCCGTCCTGCGGCCGCCGCGGCCGGCTTTCAGGATGATGTCCCCATGACGCTCCCGTCCGTGTCCACACGCCGCATGGCCCTGTTGCTGGCCGGGCTGGCGATGTTCGGTCCGTTCTCCATCGACACGATCTTCCCGGCGTTCCCGCAGCTGGCGCAGCGCCTGCATGCCGATCCGGTGGCGATCCAGCAGACGGTGAGCGTGTACCTGCTGGCCTACGCGCTGATGGGCCTGGCCCACGGGCCGCTGTCCGACGCGTTGGGACGGCGCCGGGTGATCGTGGCCGGGCTGGTCGTGTTCATCCTGGCCTCGGCCGGCTGTGCGCTGTCGCGCGACCTGCCGACCCTGCTGGTGTTCCGCGCGCTGCAGGGTGTGTCGGCCGGGGTCGGCATGATCGTCGGGCGGGCGGTGATCCGCGACCTGTTCCACGGCGACGATGCGCAGCGGCTGATGAGCCAGGTGTCGATGCTGTTCGGCATCGCCCCGGCGATCGCGCCGATCATCGGCGGCTGGATCCTGGGCAGCGGCCGCGGCTGGCCGACGATCTTCTGGTTCCTGGTCGGCTTCTCCTCGTTGCTGCTGGTCGCCACCCTGCGCTGGATGCCGGAGACGCATCCGCCGCAGGCGCGCACGCCGCTGGCGCCGCGCACGCTGCTGCGCGACTACATCGGCATCGCGCTCAATCCGCGCTTCCAGCGCCTGGCCGCGGCCGGTGCGTTCAATTTCGGCGGGGTGTTCCTGTACATCGCCTCGGCGCCGGTGTTCATGATCGATCTGCTGGGCAAGACCGAGCGCGACTTCGCCTGGCTGTTCCTGCCCACCATCGGCGGCATGACCCTGGGCGCGTTCCTGTCCGGGCGCATGGCCGGGCGGCTCGGGCCGATGCGCCAGGTGCGCTTCGGCTTCGTCTGCTGCGGCCTGTCGATGGCCGGCAACATCGCCTACACCGCGCTGGCGCCGGCCATCGCGCTGCCGTGGGCGGTGCTGCCGATCTTCTTCGCCGGCCTGGGCACCGCGCTGATCTTCCCGATCCTGGCGCTGGCGGTGCTGGACATGTATCCGCGCCAGCGCGGGCTGGCCTCGTCGCTGCAGGCCTTCACCCAGTTGATGGTCACCGTGCTGGTGGCCGGGGTGCTGTCGCCGCTGCTCAGTGGCCATGCGCTGCACCTGGCGCTGGGCTCGGGCGCGTTCTTCCTGCTCGGCTGGGGTTTCTGGCGCTGGGAGCGGCGCAGCGGCAAGCGCCTGCCGCGGCCGGATGCGCAGGTGCCGCGGCTGGAACCGGCCGACCCGCTGTGAGCATCGCCGCGGTTGGGCTATCGTCGTCGGGTCATCGTTGAGGAAACCGCATGTCCATCCAGTCCAAGCAGCGCCGCGACCTGCGCAAGAAGCTGGCCGAGCGCCTGCGCCACCGCGCCGAGGGCGCCGCGCCGGCCGCGCCCATCGAGCCGCATGCGGAACTGCGCGACCAGCAGCGCACCTTGCTGGCCGGCATCGTGCGCCGCGACGGCGAGTGGGTGCTGGGCATGGACGGGCGCATCGCCGGGCAGAGCGAGAGCGCCGCGCAGGTGCTGTCGCTGATCATGCAGGCGGCGGAACTGCACGAGCGCGCCGGCACGCCGGTGCGGCTGATGTACTCGGACGCGCTGAAGGACGCGGCGCAGGCCGATGCGCAGGCGCAGGGCCTGAGCTTCGAGGAGTTCAAGACGCGCCACGCCCAGGTCATGCGTCGCGACGACGGCGCGGCGGCTCCGGCCTGAGGCCATGGGCCAGAGCGCCGGCCAGGCTGCGCAGGAGGCCGTGTCGCTGGCGCGGGTACGGCGCCGCGACGGCATCGCGCTGATCCAGGCGCACCGCGCCAGCGTCGCCTTGCATCACCCCTGGACCTATCCGTTCACCGACGTGCCCGGCTTCGAGGCCTGGTACGCGCAGACCCTGGACGGCAGCAACATCGCCCTGCTGGCGCGCGAGCGCGGCAGCGGCGCGCTCGCCGGCCTGTTCACCTTCAGCCAGGTGGTCGGCGGCTGCTTCCAGAGCGCCTACCTCGGCTACCACGCCATGGCCGGCTGCGAAGGCCGCGGACTGATGACGCATGCGCTGCGCCTATGCGTGGCCTACGCCTTCGCCGAACTGGGCCTGCACCGGGTGGAAGCCAACATCCAGCCGGACAACACCCGCTCGCTGGCGCTGGCGCAGCGCGCCGGCTTCCGCCGCGAAGGCTATTCGCCACGCTACCTGCGCATCGGCGGGGTGTGGCGCGACCACGAGCGCTGGGCGCGGCTGGCGGACGACTGAGCTGGCGGTGGCCCATGCGGCTGGCAGCGCTCAATGCCGAGACGGTGGCGTGGTCGGGGCCGGCGTAGGGGATGCGGGCGAGGTGGTTTGCGCCGAGACAGGCGCCGACGCCTCCCATCCGCACATCCGCCCCTGGTTCTGTTGCTTGAGCCATTCCTGCATTGGCGCGAAGTATTCCAGCAGCGGGCCGGCGTCGATGCGCTCGCTGCCGGTCAGTTCCTTGAGCGTGGCCTGCCACGGCTGGCTGGCGCCACGTTGCAGCATCGACCAGAACTTCTGCCCGGCTTCCTTGTTGCCGTAGAAGGTGCACTCGTACAGCGGGCCCTTGTAGCCGGCGGCGTCGCACAGGCTCTTGTAGAACTGGAACTGCAGGATGTGCGAGAGGAAGTAGCGGGTGTAGGGGGTGTTGGCCGGCACGTGGTACTTGGCGCCGGGGTCGAAGAAGTCCTCGCCGCGCGGTGTCGCCGGCGCCACGCCCTGGTACCTGGCCTTCAGCTCCCACCAGGCCTGGTTGTAGCGGTCCGGGGCGATCGAGCCGTCGAACACGCCCCAGCGCCAGCGGTCGATCATCAGCCCGAACGGCAGGAACGCGACCTTGCTCAAGGCCATGCGCATCTGCGCGTTGATCAGCGCCTCGCGGCCGACCTGCGGCGCGTCGACCAGGCCGATCGAATGCAGGTACTGCGGGGTCATCGCCAGCACCACGGTGTCGCCGATGGCTTCGTGGAAGCCGTCGTTGGCTCCCGCCTGGAACAGCGGCGGCAGCGGGTTGTAGGCCAGGTCGTAATAGACGTGGCCGAGTTCGTGGTAGATGGTGGTGAAGTCCTCTTCGTTCGGCTTGACGCACATCTTGGTGCGCACGTCGCCGGCCATGTCCATGTCCCAGGCGCTGGCGTGGCAGACCACGTCGCGGTCCAGCGGCTTGATGAACTGGCTGCGCGTCCAGTAGCTGTCCGGCAGCTTGGGCATCGCCAGCGAGGTGTAGAAGTCCTGCGCACGCTCGGTCATCTGTCGTGCGCTGAGCAACTGCGCCTCGCGCTGGGCCATGAACCGCGCGTCCACCGAGGTGTCGCCGTTACGCCGCGCCAGCGCCGCGCTCAGGTTGCCCTGGTACTGCCGCTCCAGCGCGTCGGTGATGTCCAGGCTGCCGGCGCCGGGGTAGGGCTGCAGCAGGTCCCACAAGTTGCTCCAGTCCTGCTGCCACATGTTGCCCATCAGGTGCGCCGGCAGCAGGCCGCCGGCCAGTTCGCCCTTGTCCTTGCCGTATTCGGCGTCGAGCTTGCCGCGCGCGTAGCAGTGCAGTTGTTCGTACAGCGGCTTGACCTGGGTCCACAGCCGGTCGGTCTCGGCGGCGAGCTGTGCCGGCGGCATGTCGTAGCCGCTGCGCCACAGTGCGCCGGTGTCGGCGTAGCCCATGTCGCGCGCGCCTTCGTTGACCAGTTCGACGAAGCGCTGGTAATCCTTGCGCATCGGTTGCACGGCGGCGTGCCAGCCCTGCCAGGCATCCAGTTGCTGGTCGTAGTCGCGGCTGCGGCGCAGCACGTCCTCCAGTTCGCCCAACTGCCTGCAACGGCGCGCGTCGCCCTCGCCGGTGCAGTAGGACGCGGCGCCGTAGGCGCCCTCCATCTTCGTCGCCAGCGCGGCCAGTTCGCCCAGCCGCGCCGGATCGCGCGGCGCCGGCATCGCGGTCATCTGCTGCAGCAGATGCAGCTCGCGGGCGCTGTCGGCCGACATCGGCTTGCCGTCGTAGCGCCGGGCCTGCGCGATCCAGCCGTTGAGCGTGGTCAGCCAGCGCGCGTTGGCCCTG
>NZ_AQOI01000591.1:0-8735 GCF_000364665.1 Xanthomonas sp. SHU 199 | reverse complement strand
CGCCAGTCGCTCGCTGTCGCCGTTGATGTAGGTCGCCGACAGCCACTGCGCCGCGGTCAGTTCCGGCAGCAGCGCGCGGTACTCCTCGTTGATGCGGGCGACGAACTGGTCGGCGCTCTCGCCTTGGGGCTGGGCCGCGGCGGGGGCGGCGGTCTCGGCCGCCGGTTCCTTGCGGCAGGCGGACAGCGTCAGCAGGCTCGCGCCGAGGCACAGCGCGAGCAGCGGAGAGCGATGGGTCACGGCGAATCCTTGCAGGGCGATTGCCCGGAAGGCTAGTGGCCCGCCCGCACCGCCGCAAGTTCGGTGGTGCGCTCTGGGTCGCGCCGCCGCGTCCGCTTACGCCACGCCCGCGCGTGGGCCGGCGGTCATTGCGGCTTGGCGCACTGCGCGAACAGGTCGCGCGCGTGGTCGTAGACGCCGGTCCTGACCTGCATCAGGCCCAGCACCGACGGGAACAGGTTGTCCTGGTCGGCGTAGCGGCGCGACCGCGCCTGCAGGCAGGCCAGGTCCAGGCCGCGCGCGCTGGCGAAGCCGGGCGAGAACCACATCACCATCGGCACATGGGTCTGCTCCTGCGGCGCGATCGCGTAGGGCACGCCATGCAGGTACAGGCCCTTCTCGCCCAGCGACTCGCCGTGGTCGGAGAGGTAGATCATCGCCGTGTCGTAGTCGGGCATCGCCTGCAGCGCGTCGATGGTGCGCGCCAGCAGGTGGTCGGTGTACAGCAGCGAATTGTCGTAGGCGTTGGTGATCAGTTCGCGGCTGCAGTTGCCCAGGTCGGCGGTGTCGCAGGTCGGGGTGAAGCGGCGGAACGCGGCCGGGTAGCGCTCGAAGTAGCTGGGGCCGTGGCTGCCGAGCTGGTGCAGCACCACCACGCGGTCGCCGGGCTTGGCGCGCACCTGCGCGGCCAGGTCCTGCAGCAGGATCTCGTCCATGCAGCGTCCGTCCTTGCACAGCTGAGGATCCTTGGCGTCGTCCAGGTGCTGGATCTGCAGGCCGTCGCACACGCCCTTGCAGCCGGACTGGTTGTCGCGCCACAGCGTGCTGATGCCGGCGTGTTCGAGCACGTGCAGCAGCGACTGGTGCTTGCGGATGTTGCTCTCGTTGTAGTCGTGGCGGCCGAACGGCGAGAACATGCACGGCACCGACACCTCGGTGCTGGTGCCGCAGGAGTGCATGTCGGGGAAGTTGATCACGTCGCGCTTGGCCAGCTCCGGCGTGGTCTGCCGTGCATAGCCGTTGAGGCCCCAGTTCTGCGCGCGGGCGGTTTCGCCCAGCACCACCACCAGCAGCCGCGGCTTGCTGCCCGGCGCACGCGCGGTGGCCTTGGCGTCGTGCTCCAGCGGCAGTTTCGGCGCCTTGCGCGTGGGGCTGTCGGACTTGAAGTTCTGCCGCAGCGCGACCAGGTAGTTGATCGGCGTGGCCAGGTAGCGGATCTCGCGATGGTTGCGCATCATCGCCGACAGGTCCTGGAACGACAGCATCGCAGCGACGCCGCCCAGCGCCAGCATGCCCACCAGGAAGCCGGCGCGGATCGCCAGCGCCTTCAGCGGCGAACGCCGGATCAGCCGCACCCGCCACAGCACCAGGATCGGCAGCGCCGCGTAGAACAGCAGCGGCGCGATCAGCGCCGGGGTCATCAGCTCGCGCGATTCCTTGTGGTCGGTGGCCAGCACGTTGCGCAGCATGTCCGCGTCCAGGTAGACGCTGTAGCTGTTCATGTAGTGCGCGGCGAACGCGGTGGTGATCAGCAGCACCGTCAGCACCGGCTTGGCGATGCCGCGCCACAGCAGCAGGCCCAGCAGCAGGCCGTGCACCGCCAGCAGCAGCAGGAACAGCGACAGCGCCAGCTTGACGTCGCCGTCGTGGCCGCTCATCGCGCTGCGCCAGAACATGCCGTTGCAGGCTAGGGCGAAGAACGCGCTGGCCGCCAGCGCCAGCATCTCGTTGCTCAACTGCGGGCGCCAGGCCCACCAGCGGGCGCGGGAGGCGGTGGACGGCGAGGGCGGGGCGACGGAATGGCTCATGCGGCGGAATCGTTGGTAGTGGAAGGGCGTCGATCGGCCTGCGACAGGGTCGCGCGCGGCCACAGCATCGCCCGGTACAGGCCCAGTGCCACGCCCCAGCACAGGGCCAGCGTCCACAGGTCGTGCGACATGAAATGCGCGCCGCGCAGCTGTTGGCCGAGACCGAACAGCAGGCCTCCCCCGAGGCCGATCGCCAGCGCCGGCCAACGCCAGGCCGGCTTGAGCGCCAGCGCGACGAAGTACAGCCCCACCCAGGCATAGCCGGCACTGGAATGACCGGCGGGGAAGCATACCCCGCGCGGCATGCCCGCCGGGCGGGTCTCGAACAGGCCCACGAAGATCCGCTCGCCGCCATAGCGGACCAGGTCCCAGGGGCAGTCCATGTGGGTCACCGACTTCAGCAGCGACACCACGCCGGTGCTCAGCGCCACCGTCAGCAGCAGGTACAGCAGCGGCAGCCGGTAGCGGCGGGCATCCGGACGGCGCCAGGCCCACACCGCCAGCGCGGCGGTCACCGCCCATGCCGCCGCGCTCAGCATCTTGCCGTCGTGGTGGATCAGGCTACGGGTCAGCGCCGCATCCTTCAGCGCCCACTGCCCGCCTTCCCAGCGATACAGCAGGTCGGCGATCCAGAAATCCCCGCCCAGGCCCATCAGCAGGCCACTGGCCAGCAGCACCAGCGCCAGCGGCACCCACAGGTGGGACAGGTAGAAGTGCCGGCGTGCGCCGAGGTGGGGCGCCGCCGCAGCGGACAATCGCAGGGGCGTACTGAACATGGTCGACGAAGGCGGCCAGGGACGGCGGGAAAGTGGGGGCATGGTCGGGTTGAAGGTGTCGGATAGCTGTCGGAACTGCGGGTGAGAGGGCCGAGGCTTCAGCGAAGGTTGCGCACGGCCGCACTGATGCAAGCGCCGGGCCACGCGTGCCGGCGGCCGGCGCGAAAGGCAGCCTGACGGCGCCGTGTTGGGATCCTTTCCAGGTTTTATTGAGATTCGATCAAGGCGCGCGGCCGTTCTGACGGCGTTCCGACACGCTTCCGCTAGCATGGGCAGGTCCGTCCCCCGAATTCGAGCGCGCCCATGCGGCTGCTGGTCATAGAAGACAACCGGAACCTGGTCGCCAACCTGTTCGACTACTTCGAAGTGCGCGGTCACACCCTGGACGCGGCGCCCGATGGCGTGACCGGCCTGCACCTGGCCACCACCCAGCGCTACGATGCGCTGATCCTGGACTGGATGCTGCCGCGCCTGGACGGGCAGCAGGTGCTGCGTGCGCTGCGCGAGGAACACCATGCCGACGTGCCGGTGATCATGCTGACCGCGCGCGACGAGCTGCCGGACAAGATCGCCGGCTTCCGCGCCGGCGCCGACGACTATCTGACCAAGCCGTTCGCGCTGCCGGAACTGGAAGTGCGGCTGGAGGCGCTGCTGGTGCGCGCCAGCGGCCGCGGCCGCAGCAAGCTGCTGCGCGTGGGCGACCTGCAGCTGGACCTGTCCACGCTGGAAGTGACCCGCGGCGGACGCACCCTGCATCTTTACCCGGCCTGTCGCAAGCTGTTGGAGGTGCTGATGCAGGCCAGCCCGGCCGCGGTCACCCGCGACCGCCTGGAGCAGGCGCTGTGGGGCGACGAGCCGCCGGACGGGGACATGCTGCGTTCGCACATCTACGACCTGCGCCGCAGCGTCGATGGCCCGTTCGCGGCCAAGCTGATCCACACCCTGCCGCGCATCGGCTACCGCTTGGCGGTGGTCGGTCCCCACGAGGGCGAGCATGCCGACTAGGGCCGGCCTGCGGCAGCGGCTGACCCTGTGGCTGGTGGGCTACGCGGCGCTGCTGTCGCTGGCGGTGTTCGTGCATGGCTACATCGTCAACGACCAGGCCGAGCAGCTCACCTGGCGCTCGTTGCTGACTTCCGAACTGGACCACTTCCTGGCGCGCAGCGCGGCCGACCCGGACTATCGCTGGATCGACACCCGCACCGTGAGCCTGTACGGCGACGAGGGTGGCGCACCGCTGCCGCCGGCAGTGACGGCGCTGGGTCCGGGCCTGCACGACGAAGTGCAACTGGAAGGCAGCGAGAAGGTGGTGCTGGTGCAGGACGTGCGTGGCCGTCGCCTGGCGCTGGCGCTGGACATCACCGAACTGCACGACCACGAGGACAACCTGGCGCTGTGGATGCTGGTGTCCAACGCGGTGGCGGTGCTGCTGCTCGGCGCGCTGGTGGCCTGGGGCATGGGCCGGGTGGTGCAGCCGCTGATCGACATGGCCCAGCGCATCGGCAGCCTGCGCCCGGACCGGCCCGGGCAGCGCATCGAGGTGCATCCGCGCGCCAGCGCCGAGCAGGTGGTGATCGCCGAAGCGCTGAACGATTACCTGGCGCGCAACGACCTGTTCGTGGAGCGCGAGCGCGCCTTCATCGACAGCACCAGCCACGAACTGCGCACGCCGGTGGCGGTGATCGGCGGCGCCGCCGAGCTGGCGCTGGAGCAGCACGACGTACCGCCCAGCGTGCGCAACCAGTTGCTGCGCATCCGCCGTACCGCCAGCGGCGTCGGCCAGCTCATCTCGCTGCTGCTGGTGCTGGCCAAGGATCCGGCGCGGATGGCGCGCGGCAGCGACCTGGTGCGGCTGGACCAATTGCTGCCGGAGATCGTCGAGGACCACCGCCACCTGTGCGCGGACAAGCGCCTGGAGCTGGCCCTGGCGCCGATGCCGCCGTGCGAGGTGGAGACGCCGCTGGCGATCCTGCAGGTCGCCATCGGCAACCTGTTGCGCAACGCCATCGAGAACAGTGACAAGGGGCAGATCCAGATCACGATGTTGGCGCCGGGCGTGGTCTGCATCGACGATCCCGGCCACGGCATGAGTCCGGAAGAGATCAGCGCGATCTACATGCGCATGGCGCGCGGCGGCGGCAGCCGCGAGGGCAGCGGCATCGGCCTGGACCTGATCGCGCGGCTGTGCGAGCACCTGGGCTGGGCGCTGCACCTGGATTCGCTGGCCGGCAGCGGCACCCGCGCGACGCTGGACCTGAGCAGCGCGCTGAAGCGCCCCGGCGCGTCGCCGCCGTCGCCCGCGTCGTAAGGACGACGGGCTAGGCTTGCGCCGGCAGCAGCCCGCGTTGCGCCAGCCAGGCGCGCGCGTCGTCGGCGTCCTGCTCGAACCAGGCGCGGGTGGAACCCAGCCGGTAGGTGTAGCCCCACGCGTCCATGTCCGCCATCAGCCGCGCACGGCCCACCCCGGGCAGGGCGTCGGCCAGCACGATCTGCAGGTAGCAGGTGGCGTCTTCTTCTTCCACCGAGTCGGTGGCGTCGGTATGCACCTGCGCGCGCCGCTGCGGCGGCAGCACGATCAGGTGGCAGGCTTCGTGCAGCAGCGAATGCACCGGCGTGTCGTCGCGCACGTAGACGTCGCTGGCGATCACCCCGGCCTCCGGCTCGCCCCAGTAGCTGCCGGGAATGGCGGCGCCGTCGGCGACGCGGTGCAGAGCCAGGCCGTAGCCGGCCAGCAGCGCGCGCGGCGCGTCCAGGCCGATGGCGCCCACGGTCAGCACCTGGGCGGCGGCAGCGGGAAGGGCGGCGTCGGTCTGCATCGTGTGGAGGTCGTCGGGATGGAAAAGGCGCGGCGGGCGCGCCCGATCACGTCAGGCACAGCGCGTCGCGGCGCCGGCCCGGATCGGCGCGTCAGCCGCGGCGGCTGCCACGGCCGACGCGCGGCCTCAGGGCGTCGGCCCTTCCGGCAGGGCGACGGAGATGTCGAGCACGTCGTGCTCGCCATCCTTGACCAGGTCCACCTTGACCGCGTCGGCGTCGATGTTGACGTACTTCTTGATCACTTCCAGCAGCTCGCGCTGCAGCAGCGGCAGGTAGTCCGGGCCGCCGCGCTGGCTGCGTTCCTGCGCGATGATGATCTGCAGGCGGTTCTTCGCGGTCTCGGCGGTGTTCTTCTTGGTCTTGAGGAAATCGAATAGTCCCATGCTCACCCTCCGAACAACTTGGTGAAGAAGCCCTTCTTCTCCACGGAGATGAAACGCATCGGACGTTCCTCGCCGAGGATGCGTGCCACGGCGTCCTCGTAGGCCTGGCCGGCCGGGGATTCGGCGTCCAGGATCACCGGCTCGCCCTTGTTGGAGGCGTTGAGCACGTCGCCGGATTCGGGGATCACGCCGATCGCCTTCAGGCCGAGCACTTCCTCCACGTCGCCGATGCTGAGCATCTCGCCGGTTTCCACGCGCGCCGGGCTGTAGCGGGTCAGCAGCAGGAACGCGGGCAGGCTCTTGCCGCTCTCGGCCTTGTGGGTCTTGGAGTCGAGCAGGCCGAGGATGCGGTCGGAGTCGCGCACCGAGGACACTTCCGGGTTGACCACCACCACCGCGCGGTCGGCGAAGTACATCGCCAGGAACGCGCCCTTCTCGATGCCGGCCGGCGAATCGCAGACGATGTAGTCGAAGCCGTCGGCGGCCAGGTCCTTGAGCACCTTCTCCACGCCTTCCTGGGTCAGCGCGTCCTTGTCGCGGGTCTGCGAGGCGGCCAGCACGAACAGGTTGTCGAAGCGCTTGTCCTTGATCAGCGCCTGCTTCAGCGTGGCTTCGTTGTGCACCACGTTGACGAAGTCGTACACCACGCGGCGCTCGCAGCCCATGATCAGGTCGAGGTTGCGCAGGCCCACGTCGAAGTCGATCACGGCGACCTTCTTGCCGCGTCGCGCCAGCCCGCAGGCCAGGCTCGCGCTGGTGGTGGTCTTGCCGACGCCGCCCTTGCCGGAGGTGACAACGATAATTTCAGCCAAAGGACTATCTCCTGATACGTTCGAGGTTGGGCCGCGTCAGTCTTGCGCGGCGATCATGATCTGGTCCTGCTCCAGCCAGACCTGGACGGCCTTGCCACGCAGTTCCTTGGGAATATCGTCCAGCACCTTGTAGTGGCCGGCAATGGCGACCAGTTCGGCGTGGAAGTCGCGGCAGAAGATCCGCGCCTCGGTGTTGCCCTGGGCGCCGGCCAGCGCACGGCCGCGCAGCGTGCCGTAGATGTGGATGCTGCCGTCGGAGATCACCTCGGCGCCGGCGCCGACGGTGGCCATCACGGTCAGGTCGCAGTTCTCCGCGTACAGCTGCTGCCCGGAGCGCACCGCGCTCTTCTGCATGCGTCCGGGTTGCGGCCGCGCCGCCGGAGCAGGCGGTGGCGGAGGCGGGGGCGGCGGCGAGACCGGTGCCGCTGCCGCAGCGGGCGCGCCGCCATCGAAGCGCTCGTACTGCGCACGGAACTTGGCCAGCAGCGGCAGCCCCAGCGCCACCGACAGTTCCTCGATCTCGCGGGTGCCGTAGGCCAGCGCCACCGGCAGCACGCCGGCGTCGCGCAGCCCGTCCAGCAGCGCCTGCGCGGTGGCCACGTCCGGGGTCTGCGCCAGGCCGCCGAAATCGATGATCACCGCGGCCCGGCCGAACAGCTTGGGCGCGCGCTGCACGCGCTCGCGCATCTCCTGGCTCAGCCGCGCCACGTCCAGCGTGCGCACGCGCAGGTTGGCGATGCCGACCTGGCCGATCTTCAGTTCGCCGGCCTGCTCGAAGTCCAGATTCACCGACGACACGCTCAGGTCCCGGTCGGGCGCTGTGCCCGCTGCAGACGATGGGCGTGGCCGGCCCAGGGCAGGTCGGGCAGGGTGTCGCCGTAGGTTTCGCGCACCCAGGCGTAACTGCACAGATCCTTCAACAGCATGCTCGCACGCACCTCCACTTCGTTCATCGTGTTCTGGCCCACTTCGCGGAAACCGAAGCTGCCATGGAACAGCAGCGCCGCATCGGCGCCGTGATCCAGGAAAACCTCGCACGCCAGTTGCGGGTAGCGCAACTCGGCGTAGCTCTGCACGTCGGCGTAGAACGCCCGGCCGACGCCGCCGCCGCGGCGGCGGCTGGCCACCACGATGCGGTCGATATAGAAAAACTGCGGGTAGCGCTCGCGGAACCAGGCGAAGTTGCTGCTGTCGTGGTCGCTGTCGCTGCCGAATCCGACCAGGAAGCCGGCCAGGTTGCCGTCGCGCTCGGCGACGCGGAAGTACTCTGCGGTTTCGTAGAAGCGGTGCAGCTTGGCCGAATCCAGCGGCAGGATCGCCAGTCCGGCGTTGTTGTTCAGGGCCAGGACCGAATCGAGCTCGTGCTCGCGCACGTCGCGGATGACGATCGACATTGAGACTCCATTGCTGATGCGCGCGCGGCCCCGTGCGGGCCGCAGGGGCGGATTATCGCACGCGCGACCCGGGGCGGCGAGCCGCCCCGGCATGACTTCCGTGGGAGTGCAATGCGCGCCGTTCATCCTAAGATGGCTGCATGTTGGGATATCTCAGCCATACCCGCGTCCTGCGCTATGCCGGCCTGTTCACCTGGGCCGTCATCTGCATGCCGTTGCTGTACCTGTACTGGGAGCCGGTCGAGGAATCGGGACGGATGCCCAGCGGCGAGGTGTGGCTGCTGCTGACCAGCTACCTGGGCTTCGGCGTGGTCTATTTCCTGCTGACCCGACGCCTGCACAGCGGCGACGGCGTGCGTTGGTACGACCGCGGCATGCTGGTGCTGCTGACCATCTGCGCGCTGGCGGTCGGCTACCTGCACCGCTCCGGGCTGGGCAGCATCCTGATGATGGTCGCGGCCGGGGTGATCCCCTGGCTGCTGCCGGTGCGCGCCGGCGTGGCCTGGTTGCTGCTGAGCCAGCTGGC
>NZ_AQOI01000590.1:0-728 GCF_000364665.1 Xanthomonas sp. SHU 199 | reverse complement strand
CATCGGCTTCCCGCCGTTCGAGGCGCTGATGCAGTCGCTGCTGTACGGCGGCTTCTCCATGTTCATCTTCGTCACCAGCCTGGTCGCGCGTCAGCAGACCCAGGCGCGCGAGGAGCAGCGCCAGCTCAACGCCGAGCTGCGCGCCACCCGCGCGCTGCTGGCCGAGAGCGCCCGGGTCAACGAGCGCACCCGCATCTCGCGCGAACTGCACGACCTGCTCGGCCACCACCTGACCGCGCTCAGCCTGAACCTGGAAGTGGCCGGCCATATCACCGAGGGCCGCGCGCAGGAGCACGTGCAGCAGGCGCATACCCTGGCCAAGCTGCTGCTGACCGACGTGCGCGAGGCGGTCAGCCAGTTGCGCGACAGCGGCGCGATCGACCTGGCGGCGGCGCTGCGGCCGCTGGCCGAGCGGGTGCCGTCGCTGCAGATCCACCTGCAGGTGGAGGAGCCGCTGACCGTGGAGGATCCCGAGCGCGCGCACGTGTTGCTGCGCTGCACCCAGGAAATCATCACCAACGCGGTGCGCCACGCCCAGGCCGACAATCTGTGGATCGAGGTGCGCCGCGACGGCCCGCAGGTGGTGATCCAGGCGCGCGACGACGGCCGCGGGTGCGAGACCCTGGCCCCCGGCAACGGCCTGCGCGGCATGCGCGAGCGCCTGAGCCAGTATGGCGGCAGCCTGGACGTGGCGGCCGCGCCAGGCGCCGGCTTCCGCCTGCGCGCCA
>NZ_AQOI01000589.1:0-9361 GCF_000364665.1 Xanthomonas sp. SHU 199 | reverse complement strand
CAGCGGCGGCGGTGGCCAGCACCAGGGACAGAGCGAGTGCGCTACGACGGATCATGGGAGTTCCTCCTGAGCGGCAAGGGGGCGCCGCTCGCAGGAGAAATAATGCAGAGGCCGTGCCAACTTTTAAGTCATTGATTTTTAAATTAATTTTGTGCTGACATGGCATCGGCGGTGTCCCCCTTCCATCCACACCTGTCCGCTTTGCGGACAGGTGTGGATGGAAGGGGATTAGGGATTGGGGATTCGTAAAAGCGGGTGCCGCGGCCTGATGTCAGGCGCTTTCACGAATCCCCAATCCCTAATCCCCAATCCCGGCGGCGCGCGCCAGCGCGCCGCCTACAACCCGTACTCGTCGAGCTTGCGGTACAGGAGCTGGCGATGGATGCCGAGCCGGCGCGCGGCCTCGGCGCGGTTGCCGTGGGCCTGGGTCAGCGCCGCCTGGATCATCTGCCGTTCCAGTTGCGCGATCGCCTGCGGCAGGGTCAGCGCGTCGGTATCGAGCGTCGTGGGCGTCTCGGCGGGCTGGGCCAGCAGTTCGTCCAGGTCGTGCGCCTCGACCACCGGCGCGCGCACCAGCACCTGGCAGCGCTGCATGGCGTTGCGCAACTCGCGCACATTGCCCGGCCAGGGATAGGCGCGCAGGCGCGCCTGCGCTGCCGTCGATAGGGTCTGCGGGGCGCTGGCACCGGCGGCGAGGAAATGCTGGGCGAGCAGCAGGATGTCGTCGCCACGCTCGCGCAACGGCGGCAGTTCGATCGGCACCACGTTGAGCCGGTAGCGCAGGTCGCTGCGGAAGCGCCCGGCGTCCACCGCCTGCAGCAGGTCGCGATGGGTGGCGGCGATCACCCGCACATCCACCTTCTGCGCGCCGCGCCCGCCCAGCGGCGAGACCTCGCCTTCCTGCAGGAAACGCAGCAGCTTGGCCTGCATCGGCAAGGGCATGTCGCCGATCTCGTCGAGGAACAGGGTGCCGCCGTCGGCGTCGCGGATCAGGCCGTTGCGGTCGCTCACCGCGCCGGAGAACGCGCCCTTGCGGTAGCCGAACAGCTCGCTCTCCATCAGCTCGGCGGGAATCGCCGCGCAATTGATCGCCACGAACGGCTGCGCGGCACGCGCGCTGGCACGGTGCAGCGCGCGCGCCGCCAGTTCCTTGCCGGTGCCGGTTTCGCCGGTGATCAGCACCGGCAGGTCGGACGCGGCGGCCAGGCCGATGCGCTTGTGCACGGTGCGCATCGCCGCGCTGTGGCCGAGCAGCGCGTCGTCTTCCTCGGCCGGCATCGCCGCTGCGGCGTCCGGCGCGGCGTCGCCGCGGCTGCGCAGGGCGCGCTCGACCACCTCGGCGATATCGGCGCGGCCCACCGGCTTGACCAGGTGATCGAAGGCGCCGAGCTTCATCGCCTCGATGGTGTTGCCGCTGGAGGCATGCGCGGTGAGCATCACCAGCGGCACGCGCATGGCCAGCGCGTCGTCCTGGCGCGCACGCATCAGTGCGATGCCGTCCATGCCGGGCATGCGGAAATCGACGAAGGCCAGGTCGAGGCCGCCCTCGCCCAGGCGCGCCAGGCCCTCGCGCGGATCGGCCACGGCCACCACCTCGTGGCCGAACGAGCGCAGCGTGGCCTGCAGGGTGCTGAGGAAGGCCAGGTCGTCGTCGATGATCAGGATGCGCGCCATGGCAGCTCCAGGCTGAACTCGGTGATGCCGTCGCGATGCGTGTAGTGCGCCTCGCCGCCATGGGCGCGGGCGATCTCGCGCACCAGCGCCAGACCCAGGCCATTGCCGTCGCTGCGGCCGCTGGCGAACGGTTCGAACAGATGCGCGGCCACCGGCGCCGGCACCGGCTCGCCCTGGTTGCGCACGCGCAGGTGCAGCAGGTCGTTCTCGGCCTGCGCCGCCAGCGTAACCTCGGTGCCGGGCGCGGCGTGCTGCAGCGCATTGCGCAGCAGGTTGTGCAGGGCGCGCGCGGCCTGCTGCGGATCCAGCATCCATTGCTCTGGCGCCGCTTGCAGGCGCAGCGCGATCGGCGGCGTCTGCCCGTCCCAGTCGGCCGGGTCCAGCAGCGCCTGCAGCCACGGTTGCAGCGCCACCGTCTGCCGGTGCAGGCGGATCGGCTGGACCATGCCGAGCAGGCTTTCCACCACGCCGTCCAGGCGCTGGATCTGCGCCAGCATCAGTTGCGCCTGGGCGTCGTCGGCGCCGTCCGCGTGCGCGGCGATCTGGTTTTCCAGCGCCAGGCGCAAGGTCGCGATCGGGTTGCGGATTTCGTGCGCCACGGTTGCGGTCATGCGCCCCAGCGCGGCCAGGCGTTCGTGCCGCGACAGCTCCTCGCCGAGCCGGCGGGTCTCGGCCAGCGCCTGCGCGTTGCGCTGCGCATAGTCGGTGACCGCGGCGCCGAGCCGGTCCAGCTCCGGCGCGCCGGTCTTGGGGATCTGCGGCACCTCGGCCGGCGTCGCCAGGGCCTGCTGGATGCCCTGCAGGCGCTGGCTCCAGCGCCGCACCACCCAGCCCAGCGCCAGCGCCGAGACCACCACCAGCGCCAGGATCAGCGCCATCCCCAGCGCCAGCGGCAGACTGGCGGCGGCGTCGCTGGAGGCCACGCGGGTCATGGCCCAGGCCGCGGCATTGCGGTCCAGCGGGCAGGCCGCGATCAGCAGGCTCTCGCGCTGCCCGTCGCGGCGGTAGTCGACCGTGTGCTGCGCCTCCACCCCGCGCTGCACGGTGGACACGATGACGTTGCGCTCGGCCGAGGGCACGTCGGTCTTGTGCTCGGTCCCGTCGTAGGTCGGATAGGCATAGGCGACGAAGCCGCGCTGGCGGTCCCAGAAGCCGCCTTCCACGCCGGCGGCATCGGCCAGCACCAGCTGCGACACCACCGCCGCCAGGCCGGTGCCGTCGCTGCCGTGGGCAGCGGCGCTGGCGCCGTTGTAGCGCTGCACCATGCGCGTGCACACCTCGCGCAACCCGGTCTGCGCGCGTTCGCTGCGCACGCCCTCGCTGTGCCGGTACAGCCCGACCAGCACCACCGCCATGCCCACGCAGGCGGCGACGATGACGATCCAGATCAGCAGCAATTGCCGCAACAGCGAACGGGGCATGGACGTCCTTGGGCGCAACGGAAGAGGCGGGGCGAACCGCGGCGATCGTAACCGCGCCGCGGTGCCTGCGGCGACTCAGCGCAGGTTGGTCTTGACCAGTTCCAGCACCTCGTCGCCGCGTCCGCTCATCACCGCGCGCAGCAGGTACAGGCCCATGCCCTTGGCCTGTTCCAGCTTGACCGCCGGCGGGATCGCCAGTTCCTGGCTGGCCACGCGCACGTCCACCAGCGCCGGGCCGGGATGCGCGAACGCCTCGCGCAGGGCCGGCTCCAGTTGCGCCGACTCGTCCACGCGCAGACCCAGGATGCCCATGGCGTTGCTCATCGCCGCGAAGTCCGGATTGCTCAGGTCGGTGCCGGTGTCCAGATAGCCGGCCGACTTCATTTCCATCGCCACGAAGCCCAGCGAGCCGTTGTTGTAGACCACCACCTTCACCGGCAGGCCGAGCTGGGCCAGGGTGATGAAGTCGCCCATCAGCATGGTGAAACCGCCATCGCCGGACAGCGAGATCACCTGCCGGCGTGGGAACTGCGCCTGCGCGCCCAACGCCTGCGGCATCGCATTGGCCATCGAGCCGTGGTTGAACGAGCCGAGCAGGCGGCGCTGGCCGTTCATGGTCAGGTAGCGCGCCGCCCACACCGTCGGCGTGCCGACGTCGCAGGTGAAGATCGCATCGGCGTCGGCGAGCGCATCGACCATGCGCGTGACGAACTGCGGATGCAACGGCTCGCCGGGGGCCGAGGCCACGGCCAGGTCGTCCAGGCCCTCGCGCGCCTTGCGGTAGTGAGCCAGCGACTTCTCCAGGAAGCCGCGGTCCTCGCGACGCTGCAGGCGCGGCAGCAGCGCGGCGATGGTCTCGCGCACGTCGGCGGCGATGCCCAGTTGCAGCGGCGTGCGCCGCCCCAGCGCGGCCGGGTCGTTGTCGACCTGCACGATGGTGGCGTCCTTGGGATAGAACTGCCGGTACGGGAAATCGGTGCCGAGCATCAGCAGCGTGTCGCAGTTGAGCATGGCCTGGTAGCCGGAACTGAAGCCGATCAGGCCGGTCATGCCGACGTCGAACGGGTTGTCCCACTCCACATGTTCCTTGCCGCGCAGCGCATGCACGATCGGCGCGCCGAGCGCGTCGGCCAGCGCCACCACCTCGTCGTGCGCGCCGGCACAGCCGCTGCCGCACAGCAAGGTGGTGGCCTTGCTCGCCTGCAGCAGATCGGCCAGCTTCGCCACGTCGGCGTCGGCCGGCAGGATGCGCGGGGTGGCCAGCGCCGGCCACGTCGTCGGCGTGCCCTTGGGCATTTCCTGCAGGGCGACGTCGCCGGGAATCACCACCACCGCCACGCCGCGGCGCAGGATCGCCGTGCGCATCGCCCGCTGCAGCACTTCCGGCATCTGCGCTGGGTTGGTCACCAGTTCGACGTAGTGGCTGCACTCGCGAAACAGTTCCTGCGGGTGGGTTTCCTGGAAATAGCTCAGGCCGATCTCCGAGGACGGGATGTGCGCGGCGATCGCCAGCACCGGCTGATGACTGCGGTGGCAATCGAACAGGCCGTTGATCAGATGCAGGTTGCCCGGCCCGCAACTGCCGGCGCACACCGCCAGCTTGCCGCTGACCGCGGCTTCGGCGCCGGCGGCGAAGGCGGCCACTTCCTCGTGACGCACGTGCATCCACTCGATGCTGTCCATCTGCCGCAGCGCGTCGGTCAGGCCGTTGAGGCTGTCGCCGGTCACGCCCCAGATCCGCTCCACGCCCGCGCTGTGCAGGGTTTCGGCGAGCAGGCGAGCCATGGTCTGCTTGGACATACGTGCTGATCTCCGGGTGGGGAGCGGCATGGTCGCACCGCGCGCGTTACCGACGCGTGGCGCAGCAGATGCACGCCCGTGCCTGCCGCCCCCATGTTCAGCGCACGGTGCGGCTAGTCTTCGCCGCGTGCAGCGGCAGCATCGTGTGCCGCATCGCCATCGTCCTCGTGATAGCGGCCGGGCGTGGCGGCCCTGCCGTGTGCGCCGCCGGCATGCGCGCCGGTGGCGCCATAGGTGCCGGCCTGGCCGAGGTTGGGCTGGCTGCGCCCGCTGCGGTCATCGCCGTGGTCCTGCGGTGTCCGAGCGTGCGGCGACGGCATGGGCTGCGACGGCACGCCGCTGTCGGCGGACACATCGCCCTGCGTGCCGCGGTAGGCGGCCTGGCGGACATCGTGCGTGCCGGTGGGAGGTGAAGTGCGCTGCGCCATGACGATCTCCTGCAGAAGCGTGTGAGCGGATCACGCTAGGCCGGCGCACGTTAGCCGGCATGCAAGTTGCGATGAAGGCCGCGCGAGCGGCGACTGCGATGCCGACCGGCGCCACGCCGCACGCACGTGACCTGCACGCCTGCGCCACCTGCACTGGCCGACGCTGGCCGTTCCTTCCGCACTGGAGCCCTGCGATGTCCGGTCTACTCTGGAAACTTGCGCTAGCCGGCACGGCTTACGCCGCCATCCGCGCCTATCGCCGCAACACCCACACCACCATGGCCGACGCGGCCTCGTCCATGCCACCAGCCGAACTGGATGACGGTCGGGCCACGCCGCCGCACGGCGACACCCTACAGGGCGCCGAGCGCGCGTCGACAACTGCGACCACAGACGATCCGGACGGCGCCGTGCCGGCCTGATCCCTGCAACGCGCAGCGGCGTGTCGCGCGCTCACCGCCGACACGCTGCTTCCACCGTCCGCAGGGCGCGGGCGTCAGCTCAACCTTTGGGGCGATCGTGGGTCTCGCGGCCATCGCCGTGGCGCGCATTGCGCGCACGCAGTTCCTCGCTGGCCTTGCGCGCCAGTTCCTCGTATTGCTTGCGGATCTCTTCCAGCCGCTTCTCGTCCAGCTCTTCCAGATCCAGCAGCTCGTTGTTGGCCTTGGCGCTGACCCGGATCAGCTCGTCAAGCTTGATCTGCATCGCCGCGGTGTCGGCGTTCTGGGTGTGCTGGATCAGGAACACCATCAGGAAAGTGATGATGGTGGTGCCGGTGTTGATGACCAGTTGCCAGGTGTCGTTGAAGCCGAACACCGGGCCGCTGAGGCCCCACACCAGCACAATGCATAGCGCGATGCAGAAGGTCCAGGGCGTGCCGGCGGCATACGACGCCTTCTTGGCGACGACGTTGAACAGCTTGGCAGGTTTCATCGCAGGCCCTCGCTCGACGGGAGACGCCTGCACTGCCGCCGGCGTCTGCAGGCGGCTAAGGATGATCGACAGCCTCCCGTGAGCGAGGCGTGCATATCGCGCCAGCGCCGGACCAATGAAAAAGGCGGGGTCGCCCCCGCCTTTTGCTTGACCTGGGCGCGACGCTCAGCCGGCCTGTTGCGTCGCCGGCTGCAGCGCCCGTACCGGGCGCGGCCGGCTCGGGAAGGCGTGGCGCAGGATCCGCCACACGACCTGACCGAACTGCCGCGGCAGCGAGCCGGTGTTGTAGTGCTGGCCGTAGCGCGCGCAGATCTCGCGCACCTGCACAGCCAGCGCCGCATAGCGGTTGGCCGGCACGTCCGGGAAGAAGTGATGCTCGATCTGATGGCTGAGGTTGCCCGACAGCACGTTCAGCAGCTTGCCGCCGGCCAGGTTGGAGGAACCGCGCAGTTGCCGCAGGTACCAATGGCCGCGCGACTCGTTCTTGATCGACTCCTTGGGGAAGGTCTCGGCGTCGGCGGTGAAGTGGCCGCAGAAGATGATCACGAAGGTCCAGATGCTGCGCAGCACGTTGGCGGCCAGGTTGCCCAGCAGCACCGGCAGGAAGAACGGGCCGGCCAGCGCCGGAAACAGGATGTAGTCCTTGAAGATCTGCCGGCCCATCTTGCGCCCGACCGGCAGGAACGTCCGCTTCAATTCGCCGCGCTTCATCTTGCCGGCCAGCCAACGGCCCAGGCGCAGGTCCTGAATCGCCACGCCCCATTCGAACAGCAGCGCGAACACCACCGCGATGAACGGCTGCGCCAGGTAGAACGGGCGCCAGCGCTGCTCGGGGAAGATGCGCAGCAGGCCATAGCCGATGTCGTCGTCCATGCCGCGCACGTTGGTGTAGGTGTGGTGCTTGAAGTTGTGCGTCTTGCGCCAGTTGTCGCCGGTGGCGACGATGTCCCACTCGTAGGTGTTGCCGTTCAGGTGCGCATCGCCCATCCAGTCGTACTGGCCATGCATCACGTTGTGGCCGAGCTCCATGTTCTCCAGGATCTTGGACAGGGTCAGCAGCAGCACGCCGGCGATCCACGCCGGCACCAGCACGCTGTGCACGAAGGCGCCGAGGAACAGCAGCGCGCGGCCGGCCACGCCGGTGTAGCGCACCGCGGCGACGATGCGGCGGATGTAGCGCGCATCGCGCGCGCCCAGGTCGGCCAGGGTGCGCATGCGCAACGCGTCCAGTTCATCGCCGAAGGCCTGCAGTTCGGCCGGGGTGAGTGCGCGGTTGCGGGGAGCCGCCATGGGGAAGTCCTTCAGAGGTCCAGGGTCAGGTCGCTGCTGGCGCTGTTGACGCACAGCTTCAGCGAACCGGGTTCGGCGGCGTGCGCGCCGCTGAGCAGATCACGGGTGACGCCGGCCTGCTTGCCGCAGGCGCAGCTGTTGCAGATGCCCATGCGGCAGCCGTGCTTGGGCCGCAGGCCCTCCGCTTCCAGTGCGGTCAGCAGCGACTGGCCGCGCGGCAGCTGCAGCACGCGGCCGCTGCGCGCCAGGGTCACCGCCACGGTGCCCTGCTCGACATCGGCCGGGGCCGGCGGCGCGCTGAATGCCTCGGCCTGGAAACGCGCCACGCGGTGCTGCAGGCGCGCACGCGCGGCCTGCACGAAGCCGCCTGGGCCGCAGGCCAGCACCTGTGCCTGCTCCAGGCTGCCCAGGGCGTCCAGCGGCAGCGTGTCCACGCGCGGAGCCGGGGCGTCGCCCTCGCCGGTGATGGCCAGGTGCAGGCGGAAGCGCGGATGCGCCGCGGCCAGCGCCTGCAGTTCGTCGCGGAAGCAGACCTGGTCGTGGCGCCGCGCCCAGTACAGCAGGTCGACATCGGCCGGCATGCCGGCATCGGCCAGTTGCCGCAGCAGCGCGCGCATCGGGGTGATGCCGCTGCCGGCGGCCAGCAGCAGCCAGCGGCCGTGCGGCGCGGTCGGCAGCACCATCTCGCCATAGGCCTGGCCGAGTTCGAACACCTCGCCGATGCGCGCGGCGCCGGCCAGGTACTGGCTGACCCGGCCGCCGTCGACGGTCTTGACCGTGATCGCCAGGCGCCCGCCCGGCAACGGCGTGGGACTGTAGCTGCGCAGCAGCCGGCGGCCATCGATCTCCACGCCCAGTTCCACGTGCTGGCCGGCACGCAGGCCGCGCCAGTGGCGGTTGGGCTGCAGCACCAGGGTCACCGCATCGCTGCTGGCGGCCTCGCGCTGCACCAGCCGGGCACGTGGGCGCTGCCAGGTCCACAACGGATGCAGCCGGGTGGACCAGAAATCGAACACGTCCGGCTTGACCCAGGCGCGCAGGGCGCGGGCGGCGGGGCGGGGCTTGGCGGGACGGCGGGCAGCGTTCATGGGGTCCACTATACAGATGAAGATACAGATGTCTATACAGTTGTGCATTCAGCAATGGCGTTATCATCCCCCATTGCCTGGCCCGGTCTGCCCATGACGACGCTCTCCCCTCCCCCGTCCGCGGACACGCCGAACGCCCGCAAGGGCGCGATCTCGCGCGAGGACCTGCTGGCCGCCGCGCTCAAACTGATCGGGCCGCACCGCAGCGTGTCCACACTGAGCCTGCGCGAGGTGACCCGCGAGGCCGGCATCGCCCCCAACAGCTTCTACCGCCAGTTCCGCGACATGGACGAGCTGGCGGTGGCGCTGATCGACCTGGCCGGCAGCTCGCTGCGCACCATCATCGGCCAGGCGCGGCAGCGTGCCGCCGGCAATCGCCGCAGCATCATCCTCAGTTCCGTTGAGACTTTCATGGAACAGTTGCGCGCCGACGACAAGCTGCTGCACGTCCTGTTACGCGAGGGCACGGTCGGCTCGGACGCGTTCAAGCATGCGGTGGATCGCGAGCTGAACTATTTCGAGGACGAACTGCGGGTGGACCTGATCCGCCTGGCCGCGCTGGAGGGCGCGCCGCTGCACGAGCCAGCGCTGGTCTCCAAGGCGATCACCCGGCTGGTGTTCGCGATGGGCGCCACCGCGATGGACCTGCCGCCGGAGAAGGATCCGGAGCTGATCCGGCAGATCACCGCGATGCTGCGCATGATCATCGTCGGCGCGCGCACGCTCG
>NZ_AQOI01000588.1:0-10675 GCF_000364665.1 Xanthomonas sp. SHU 199 | reverse complement strand
GCCCCCCGCCACACAGTGCCGGCCGGCACGCGCATGAGCCGGCGTCGTGACATGCCGCGCACACGGCCTTGGCCCCGGCTTTACCGACGCCTGCCCACCCTCGTTGGACCCCCCCCCCCAACGAGGTACACACATGGCCGTTCCCAATTACCCGTCGCCGCCCTTCAAGGCCCAGCAGCAATCCTTCCCCGGCAAGACCCAGGCCATGGATCCGAAACCGGACCACGGTGAAGACAGCTATGTCGGCCACGGCCTGCTGCAGGGCAAGCGCACGCTGATCACCGGCGGCGACAGCGGCATCGGCGCGGCGGTGGCGATCGCCTATGCGCGCGAAGGCGCCGACGTTGCCATCGCCTATCTGCCCGACGAGCAGGACGACGCCGAGCGCATCGGCAAGCTGGTGGAGGATGCCGGCGTGCGCGTGCTGCTGCATCCCTGCGACATCAGCGACCGCGCGCAGGCCGAGACGTTGATCAAGACCGTGACCGACGCCTTCGGCGGCCTCGACGTACTGGTCAACAACGCGGCCTACCAGCGCTATTTCCACAGCTTCGACGAGATCACCCTCGACGAATGGGAGAAAACCTTCGCCACCAACGTGCATGCGCCGTTCCACCTGGTGCGGCTGGCGCTGCCGCACATGCCCGAGGGCGGCTCGATCATCAACACCGCCTCGGTGAACTCGAAGAAGCCCACGCCCAACATCCTGCCGTACTCGGCGACCAAGGGCGCGCTGGCCAACCTGACCATCGGCCTGGCCGGCCTGCTCGCCGAGAAGAAGATCCGCGTCAACGCGGTGCTGCCGGGCCCGATCTGGACTCCGTTCATTCCCACCGGCATGGATGAGGAATCGGTGCGCACCTTCGGCGAGCAGACGCCGTTCGGCCGTCCTGGCCAGCCGGCGGAACTGGCCTCGGCCTATGTGCTGTTGGCTGCGGACACCTCGAGCTATACGTCGGGCACGTTGCTGACCATCTCGGGTGGCGCGGTGACGCTGTAAGGCCGGGAATCGTAAGTGGGGAATCGGGAATGGCAAAAGCGCTGCGGGCTGGCGGCGCTGTAGGTGCGGCTCTGGCCGCGAGAGGCTTTCCCCTGATGTTGTCGCTGTGATCCTCACGCAAGCACACGCATCGCGCCTGCTGCTGTCTCTGTAGCAGGCCACAGATCCAGCGCACCCCCCTCTTCAGGAGCGGCTCCAGCCGCGACAGGCATTCCCATGAAGGCCTGTCGCGGCTGAAGCCGCTCCTCCGAGCGCGAGCGCAAAAGACATGCAGCACCCGCGCATCACGCGTATCGCCACCGTGTACATCTCCTCACACGGCATCTCGCACGGCATTCACTCTACGCTGCAACTGCTCTAACGGCGGCAAGTCTAGGTTGATCGCACAGGGGAAAAACACACGGACGCGCGATGCGACGCAGGTGCGTCGCGCACACCATCTGGAGCGATATCCATGACCCGAAGCAACACCGAACGCTTGTTGAAATGGCTGCAGGACGCCTACGCCATGGAGCAGGAGGCCAACACCATGCTCACTGCCACCGCCGGCCGCCTGGAGCACTACCCGCAGCTGAAGGCGCGCATCGAGCAGCACGTCAACGAAACCCGCGATCAATCCGAACAGGTCAAGCGCTGCATCGAGATCCTGGACGGCTCGATCCCGACGATCAAGGGCACCGTCGCCAGCGTGATGGCCTCGGTGCACGCCGCCGGCAATTCGATGATGAGCGACGAGGTGGCCAAGAGCCTGGGCGTGAGCTACGCCTTCGAGCATATGGAGATCGCCAGCTACCGTTCCCTGGTGATCGCCGCCAAGGAAGCCGGGCAGACCGAGATCGCCGACATCTGCGCCGCCATCCTCGACCAGGAAATCGCCATGGCCGAGTGGCTCATCGAGCACCAGGAAGCCACGATCCTGGCGTTCCTGAAGCGCGAGCGCACCGAAGGCGAAACCGCCAAGCACTGAGCGCCGTCGTGCACCGCACGACGTGCGCACATTCCCGCAGCACCCAACCATCACCGACCGGAGACTCCCCATGGCCGTCAAGACCATCGACGAATTGTTCATCCACGAGCTGTCGGACATCTACAGCGCCGAGAAGCAGCTGACCAAGGCACTGCCGCGGCTGGCGCGTGCCTCCACCAACCCGGCGCTGCGCGCGGCGTTCGAAGCGCACTTGGAAGAAACCCAGGGCCAGATCGAACGCATCGACCAGGTCGTCGAAAAGGGCAACCTGCGCCTGAAGCGGATCAAGTGCGCTGCCATGGAAGGCCTGGTGGAAGAAGGCAAGGAAGTGATCGACTCGATCGAGGCTGGCCCGGTGCGCGATGCCGCGTTGATCGGCGGCGCGCAGAAGGTCGAGCATTACGAGATCGCCTCCTACGGCACACTTGCCGCCATGGCCAAGCAGTTGGGCATGGACGATGCGTTGAGCCTGCTGTTGGAAACGCTCAATGAAGAGAAGTCCACCGACGAGAAGCTGACCCTGCTGGCCGAGCAGGGGGGCAACGAAGAAGCGGCACGCAAGCGCAAGGCGGCCTGACCGCCCCGGCTGCGGCCCGCCGGCGCGGGTCGCAGCATCCAAGACGCCTATCCCCCACGCGCGGCCGTCGGTCGCGCCATTGCGTCGTCACGCCGTTCGGGCGGCACTCCAGGAGAACCCCATGTTCATGCACAACAAGCGGCTGATGTACACGGTCCGCGTGGCACAACCCGATCCGGCGCTGGCCTCGCTGATGCTGGAACAGTTCGGCGGCCCGCAAGGCGAGCTCGCCGCGGCGATGCGCTACTTCACCCAGGCCATCGGCGAGGTCGATCCCGGCCGCAAGGATCTGCTGTACGACATCGCCACCGAGGAGCTCAGCCACCTGGAAATCATCGGCTCGATCATCGCCATGCTCAATCAGGGGCCGAAGGCGGTGCTGTCCGAAGGCATGGCCGAAGCCGAGGACATGCGCAACCTCACCCGCAACAACAACACCAGCCAGACCCAGCAGATTCTCTACGGCGGCGGCCCGGCGCTGGTCAATTCCAGTGGCGTGCCGTGGAGCGCGGCCTACGTGGACAGTATCGGCGAGCCGACGGCCGACCTGCGCTCCAACATCGCCGCCGAAGCGCGCGCCAAGATCGTCTACGAGCGCCTGATCAACGTCACCGACGATCCGGGCATCGTCGATGCGCTGACCTTCCTGATGACCCGCGAGGTAGCGCACCAGAAATCCTTCGAGAAGGCGCTGTACGCGATCGAGCCGAACTTCCCGCCAGGCAAGCTGCCGGGCGATCCGGCCTTCACCGACCGCTACTACGACATGTCGCAAGGCGACGGCGACATGCAGGGGCCCTGGAACAGCGGCAGCCAATGGGAGTCCATTGCCGACCGCAATCGCCAGGTGGCGGTGGATGGCGGCAGCGGGATGCCCAGCGTGGGCCTGAGCGAACTGGAACAGAGCGCAGTGCAGGCGCTGGCGGCGCGTACGCTGTCGCAGCCGGACAGCGACCCGACCACCGGTGCCGATCTGGGTGCCGGCCCGGGTGCCGGTTCGACCAAGGGCAGCGTGGCGCGCTAGCGCTTCACTGCAGGTTCCACCGCAACGACGCCGACGCCGCGATGCACAAGCATCGCGGCGTTCGCATGTCTGGGCCATTGCCCGTGGTCGACACCGCCCGCGGCGCCGCGATCAATCGCCGGTCTGCCGATGCGGCGCGTGCACCGGCTTGGATTGCGGGGAATCCTTCTGCCGCAGCCAGATGCTCAACACCACCAGCGCGAACACCGCCAGGAACTCGCTCTGCCAGTTCTGCATCGATTCGAACCAGAACTGCGCGCCGCTGGCGTGTTCCCAGAAGGACGGCGGCGGCCGATGCTGCATGGCCTGCTCGGCCACCTCGTGGCGCCAACTGCCCAGTGCATGCAGGACGAAGCTGAGCAGGAACAGCGCACCGAAGGCCAGTGCCAGCGAGCGCTCGTACAGCGCCAGCCAGATGCCGCCGGCGCGCACCGGCCAAGGCGCCGGGCCCGGCGCGACGGCGTCGTCCTCCTGCCCTGGCGACAGCGGCCGCGACTCGGCCGAGCCCCACTGGCGCAGCTTCACCGTCAGCACCACGTACATGCCCATCTGCAGGAACTCGCTCTCCCAGTTCTCGAACAGCGCGCCGATGAAGTGCCCGCTGTGCAGGTACTGCCACATCGGCAGCGCCGCCAGCCCCTGCTGGCGCAGTTCCTCGTTGTAGGCCTGATGGCCGCTCAACGCCTGAGCGGCCATGAACAGCAGGCTCAGCGCCAGCAACACGATCGACAGGCTGTTGCGTTTCCAGAACATCGACTCGGCTCCTCCTCCACCGCCGCACTGCCGGCGCGCCGTCGCTGCGACCATAGGCAGCCACAGGCAAAAAGTGGATGAAGAAGCTGGGGCAATACGCCTCGGATGCCAGGCGATGCCATCACCTGCAGGAGCGGCCACGGCGTGGCGGCAGATGCCACCACGCCGCACTGGCTCAGAACTCTTCCCACTCCGCGCTGTCCGCCGGCACGCCCTGGATCGGGCGTGGCTTGGCCGCCACTTGCCGCACCGGGACCGTCGGCTTGGGCTTGGTGGCGACGGCGACAGCCCGCACTGCCGACCTGGCCGGCTGCGGCCTGGCCGCGGGGGCCGGTGCCACGCTGATGGCGGCACCCCCGGCGAGGCGGAACACCGCCACCGCGCGCGCCAGTTCCGCCGCTTGGTCTTCCATGCTCTTGGCCGCCGCGCTGGCTTCTTCCACCAATGCCGCGTTCTGCTGGGTGCCCTCGTCCAGCTGCATCACCGTCTTGCTGACCTGGTCGATGCCCGCGCTCTGCTCGGCGCTGGCCGCGGAGATCTCGGCCATGATGTCGGTGACCCGCTTCACCGAGGCGACCACCTCGGTCATGGTGGTGCCGGCGCGGTTGACCAGGGTCGAGCCCTGCTCCACTTCCTGCACCGAGTCGGAGATCAGGGTCTTGATCTCCTTGGCCGCCGCCGCCGAACGCTGCGCCAGCGAGCGCACTTCCGAGGCCACCACCGCGAAGCCGCGGCCCTGTTCGCCGGCGCGCGCCGCTTCCACTGCCGCATTGAGCGCGAGGATGTTGGTCTGGAAGGCGATGCCGTCGATCACGCCGATGATATCGGCGATGCGCGCGGACGCGGCGCTGATCGAGGCCATGGTCGCCACCACTTCCTCCACCGCGTGGCCGCCGTGCTCGGCCACCTCACCGGTACTCAGCACCAGCTGGTTGGCCTGGCGCGCGCTGTCGGCGTTCTGCTTCACGGTGGACGTCAGCTCCTCCATCGAGGCGGCGGTTTCTTCCAGGCTGGCCGCCTGCTGCTCGGTGCGCACCGACAGGTCGCTGTTGCCGCTGGCGATCTCGCTGGCGGCGGTGTTGATCGAGCCGACCGCGCGCTGGATGCCCTGCACGATGCCGGTCAGTTGCTCGGCGGTGCGGTTGGCGGCGTCGGCGAGCTTGCCGAATGCGCCTTCATAGCGCACGTCCACGCGCTGCGACAGGTCGCCATCGGCGATCGCCCCCATGATCCGGCCGACGTCGGCCAGGCCGCTGTCGGCCTGGCGCATCAGCCGGTTGAGCGCTTCCACCATTTCCTTGAACGCGAACGCGTAGCGCGCCTCGTCGCCACGTGCAGTGAAGTCGCCGCGGGCGGCAGCGTCGGCCAGCCGCGCGATGTCGCCGTTGACCGCCGACAGGTTGGCCTTGACCACGTCCAGCGCCTCGTGCAGCGCGGCGCGCTGTCCCGGCAGCCGACGCATGTCGCGGCGCAGGTCGCCGCGACCGTACTCGTCCATGATCGCCATCGCCTCGACGATCGCGTCCAGGTGCTCGAACAGCGCCGTGTTCATGCCGTGCGCGAGCGTGCCGTAGTCGCCGGGGAAGTCCTCCGGCATGCGGTGGCTGATGTCCTCGCCCTGCTGCAGCCGCACCAGGGTCTGCATCTCGCCGTTGAAGCGCTGCAGCTGGGTCTGCATCTGCTGCATGCTGGTCATCAACTGCCCGGTCTCGTCGCGCGACTCGACCTTGATCGGATTGTCGAAGCGGCCCGAGGCGATCGCTTCGGCGGTCCGCGTGGCGCCGCGCAGCGGCGCGACGATGGCGCCGGCGATCAGCCAGCACAGGCCCACCACCAGCGCCACCAGGCCACCACCGATCACGGTGAGGATCCTGGTGAAGCCCATCGCCTGGGCCTGGATGTCCTCGGCATACACGCCCATCGCCAGCACCCAGTTCCACTGCGGGTACAGCGCGGCGTAGCTGATCTTCGGCAGCTGCACCGACTTGCCGGGCTTGGGCGCGGTGTAGTAGCTGAAACCGTCGCCGCTGCGCACCGCCGTCTGGATGTCGCGGTACACGTACTCGCCGGCATCGCTCCTGTAGCCGCTCATGTCGGTGCCGACCGCGCGCTTGGGATGCATGACGATGCGCATCTGCGGGTCGACGATGAAGAAGTAGTCCACGCCGCCGTTGGTCTTCATATCGGCCAGCGCGCCCTTGGCCGCTGCCTGCGCCTGCGCCTGCGTCATCTCGCCGCGCTTGGCCAGATCGGCGTAGTGCTGCATCACGCTCAGGCCCGTGTCGACCTGGGTCTTGACGCTTTGCTTGCGCGCATCGATCAGGTTGAGATATTGCAGGCGCGCCGCGGCAACGGCGAGCAGGATCACGCCGAGCGCGATCAGCGTGCACAGCACGATGAACTTGCGCGCCATGGGCAGATTGGCGATATGGCGGCGCAGAAATTGGATGGGATTCATGGCGTAGAAAGCAGAGAACGGAATTTTGTATCGGCCAGCGCGCGCTCGAACTTGAACTGCGAAGTGCTTCGCCAGAGCAACGCGCACCACAGTTTCACGCTGCAGCCGGCTTCCGTCAGGCCAGTGCGGCATCCATCGGCGCGCTCGCGGACGGCACGCCGGCGGCGTGCGGCTCCCACACCAGGCGATGGAAATCGAAGCCCTGCTGCAAGCGCGGCTTGACCACGTTGAAGTACGGCGAGACGTCGAAATCGCGCGGCAGCGTCAGGCTGTGATGGCGCGGATGCAGGATCTCCGCGTCTTCTCCGGCATCGCTTCCCGTCGGCGGCGCCTGGTCGATTTCCGGCAGGATGGGATAGCGGATCGCGCCGAACGCCTGCGCCAGCAACGTCGAGCAGATCGCCCGGGTCGGCTCGCCGCTGCCCAGCTCCAGGAAGCGCCGCTTCACCGACGACGGCAGCGGCGGCGTGCGGATCAGGTAGCGCGCCAAATCGAAGATGTTCTTCAGGTCGTAGCTGTTGCCGACCCGCGAGACCATGTACTCCACCACGGTCTCGATCTCCTGCACGCTCAACCCGACCGGACGGCAGATGCGCGTGTGCAGGCCGGCGAACTCGCTCAATCCCACCAGGCGCACGCCGACGTTGATGTCGACATCGCAGAACAGCGGCGCCTCCTCGCCGGGAAGCGCGGCCACGTGGTCGCCGATGTACAGCGCCGCGTGCGACCAGGTGGACTGGCTCAGGTACTTGATGGCGGTGGAGAAGCGGCTGTTGCCCTCGACCAGCAACACGTCGCCCTTGCGCAGCGTGGCACGCAACAGCTGCGGCGGGCTGGTCGGCAGTTGCGAGCCATGGCGGCGCGGCTTGGACAGGAACTTGGCCAGGTGGCGGCCCAGCAAACGTGGCAAGGACAGCATGCGCGTTCCCCCGAGGGACGGCCGCTTCGGCGAAACGGCTCCGCTATCCGCAATGGCGGCCATGCGCTGGATTTCTTGAATGGCGTGCCGGCGCCAGCGACCGGCTCACGGTTGCCGCAGGATCGACAGCTCCACGAACTGCGCGCTGCTGGAACGCAGGTAGACCGCATAGCGGCCACGGCCCGGCACTTGCACCAGAAAGCGGTCTCCCGGCACCGGCTGGAGCTTGTCGACCGCGGCCGCACCCAGCGGCGCGATCCGCAGCCGCACCTTGGCATCGTCCTGCGCTGGCGTGAGATTGGCGATGGTCAGCGCGCCATCGAAGAGGGTGCGGCTCTCGCCCGGCAACAGACTCAGCATCAGCGACATCGCCGCGGCCTTGGCGTCGCAGGCACCGGCCTGCGCCTCGGCCAGCTGCCGCTGCAGCGGCTTGACCTCCACGTACTGCACGAAGCCGTAGGTCGCGCCGATCACCACCAGCACTGCCGAGACCTCGGCGGCGGTGCGCTTGAACGAGAGTGCTTGCCACCATGTCTGCGCCGGCGGGGGCGGCGTCTGTCGGGTCGTTCGAGCCATGCATCACGGTATCGATGCCGCCATGCCGCTGTCTGCCAGCACGGCTGACATCGCCGCGCACGGCCGCGTTCGTCTACCTGGCGATACAGACGCGACGCCACCCGCCTCGCGATAGGCGCCGCCCCAAGCACGGACATCGCGCGCCGGCGCGGCATGGCCTTGAGCCTACGCAACTCCCAGCAGGCGATGACGCGTCTTTCGGAGGTTTCGAAACCACGGATCGTCGACGCGCAGGGCGAACCGCCCACGCATGTTGCGCCGCAACTTGACGCATCGAGCGCCCGGGCGGAGTCTTGGCATGAAATTTCGAAATTATTTTCGCAATCCGAAATTCACTTGTCAAGCGACAGGATCGGGCGGGTCGAGCAAGCTGGCGATTCCCCCGGGTCCTCCAGGAACTGCAGATGATCAAGACGACTTCCCAGCGCGCGGCCAGTGCCGCGCCCGACGACGGCGACGAGGCCGGGGACAAGAAGCTGCGCAGCACCGTGCAGTCGCTGGCCAAGGGCTTCCGCGTGCTCGAGGCGTTCTCGTCCGAGCACGAGGAACTGTCGCTGAGCCAGATCGCGGCCCTGGCCCGGCTCGATCCCGGCACCACCTTCCGCATGCTCAACACCCTGGTCGAGCTGGGCTACGTGCACCGCGTGCCGGAGAGCCGCCGCTTCCGCCTGACCCTGAAGGTGCTCGACCTCGGCTTCCACGCCATCGCCCGCCGCGATCTGCGCAGCGTGGTGCGGCCGCTGCTGCGCACGCTGGTCAGCGACGTCAACGAGGCGGCCAGCTTCGCGGTGCTGCAAGGCCCCGACGTGCTCTACATCGAGCGCGTGCGCGCCGGCATCACCCGCCTGGGCGTGGACATCCGCATCGGCACCACCGTGCCCAGCACCCGTACCGCGATCGGCCTGGCGATGCTGGCGCACCTGGCGCCGGCGGAAGTGACGCGGGTGACCGGGGTCGACGTGCAGGGTGCGCAGACGCCGGAGATCGCCACGATCCGGCGCACCTTCGACAGCATCCGCCGCGACCGCTACGTGATCCTGGAGTCGATGCTGACCGAGGGCTTGCGCGTGCTGGCGGTCCCGGTGCTGGATGCGGACGACTATCCGCTCGGCGCGATCAGTGTCGCCGCGCCGTCGGTGCGCACCAGCCACGCCGAACTGCTGGAGACCGCCCTGCAGCCGACGTTGCTGGCCGCCAAGGACATCGCCTTCGCGATCCAGGCCAGCGGGAGTGTTGCCGTGACCGCCCCCAGCACCTGATCCGCCCGGGCCACCGCCCGGCCCTCTCTGTCGGTCTCGCTGCGTGGACGCTTCGGCGCCCGCGTCGGGGTCCCCTTGTCCTGCGAAAGGCAGCCACGATGCTCATGCCCACCACAGCCCCTGCCCCCACCGCCAACGCCACCGCCCGCACCCCCTCCATCGCCGAGGCGCAGGCGGAGATCGGCGCACGCCTCGAACGCCTGCCGATCACCCGCAAGGTGTGGTGGGCGCGCAACATCGTCGGCGCCGCCACGTTCTTCGACGGCTACACGGTGATCGCCATCGCCTACGCGATGCCAGTGCTGACCAAGGAATGGCAGCTGTCGCCGGCGCAGATCGGCACGATCCTGTCGGCCGGCTACCTGGGCCAACTGCTGGGCTCGGTGTTCTTCGGCTGGCTGGCCGAGCGCATCGGCCGCCTGCACGTGCTGCTGTTCACCATCCTGCTGTTCGTGTCGATGGACGTGGCCTGCCTGTTCGCCGGCAGCGCCGCGGCGATGATCGCGTTCCGCTTCGTCCAGGGCATCGGCACCGGCGGCGAGGTGCCGGTGGCCAGCGCCTACATCAACGAACTGATCGGCTCGAAGAAGCGCGGCCGCTTCTTCCTGCTGTATGAGGTGATGTTCCTGCTCGGCCTGGTCGCCGCCGGCGGCATCGGCTACTTCCTGGTGCCGGCCTACGGCTGGAAGGCGATGTTCATGGTCGGGCTGATCCCGGCGGCGATCATGATTCCGCTGCGCTTCTTCATGTTCGAATCGCCGCGCTGGCTGGCCTCCAAGGGCCGCTACGCCCAGGCCGACACCATCGTCGCCGAACTGGAGCGCAGCGCCGAGCGCCGCCATGGCCCGTTGCCGGCGCCGGTGTTCGACCGCAGCGCGCTGCCCAAGGCGCAGCGCTCGGACTGGCGCGAGCTGTTCGGCAGCGTCTATCGCAAGCGCACCCTGGTGATCTGGAGCCTGTGGTTCTGCTCCTACCTGGTGGCCAACGGCATCATCACCTGGCTGCCGACGCTGTACCGCACGCACTTCGGGCTGTCGCTGCAGCAGAGCATCGCCTATGGCTTCTTCACCTCGCTGGCCGGTGTCGCCGCCGCGGTGGTGTGCGCGCTGTCGATCGACAAGGTCGGGCGCAAGCGCTGGTAC
>NZ_AQOI01000587.1:0-1686 GCF_000364665.1 Xanthomonas sp. SHU 199 | reverse complement strand
CGGCCTGCCGCTGCTGGCGCTGGCGGCGCTCGGCGGCACCTCGGCGCCGCAGGTGCTGGTGTTCGCGGCGCTGGGCTATGCCGCGGTGCAGACCATCACCTTCTCGCTGTACCTGTATTCGGCCGAGCTCTACCCCACCCGCATCCGCGCCATCGGCACCGGACTGGGCAGCGCCTGGCTGCGCCTGGGCTCGGCCTGCGGGCCGCTGCTGGTCGGCGCGGTGATCGCCGGACTCGGCATCCGCTACGTGTTCGCCGCCTTCGCTGCCGTGCTGCTGGTCGGCGCCGTCGTGACCTGGCGCTTCGCCCTGGAAACCAAGGGCAAATCGCTGGAACAGCTGTCGCCCTGAACGCAGCGCCGGCACTGCCGCCGGCGCATCGCGCCACACCTCCGCACCACCCCCGTCGGACCCCGCGTTCGATTCCATCCCCCGTTGATCCAAAGAAGAGGAAATGAGCATGAGCACCATCGACCTGAAAGGCCTGGTCCCCGCCCCGGTCACCCCGTTCACCCGCGACGGCGCCGTCGACTATCCCGCGATCAAGCGCATCGGCGCCTGGCTCGGCGGCATCGACGGGGTCAAGGGCCTGACCGTGCTCGGCCACGCCGGCGAAGGCACGTTCCTGGAGCGCGACGAACAGGCCAAGGTGATCACCGCCTTCCGCGACGCCGTCGACGGCCGCATCCCGATCATCGCCGGCATCACCCTGGAAGGCACCCGCGTCGCCGCCGACGAAGCCAAGCGCGCGGTCGCCGCCGGCGCCTCCGCCGGCCTGATCTATCCGTCGCACGGCTGGCTGCGCTTCGGCTACCAGAAGGGCGCGCCGCAGGACCGCTACAAGGCCATCCACGAGGCCAGCGGGCTGCCGATGATCCTGTTCCAGTACCCGGACGCGACCAAGGCCACCTACGACCTGGAGACGTTGCTGGAGATCGCCGCGCTGCCGGGCGTGGTCGCGATGAAGAACGGCGTGCGCAACATGAAGCGCTGGGACACCGAGATCCCGGTGTTCCGCAAGGAGCGCCCGCACGTGCCGGTGCTGACCTGCCACGACGAGTATCTGCTGCACACCATGTTCGACGTGGATGGCGCGCTGGTGGGCTACGGCTGCATCGCCCCGGAGCCGCTGCTGGAGATGATCGCCGCGGGCAAGGCCAAGGACTACGCCAAGGCGCGCGCACTGCACGACCGCCTGCTGCCGGTGACCAAGAGCGTCTATCACCGCGGCTCGCACATGGAAGGCTCGGTGGCGCTGAAGTGGGCGCTGGTCGCGCGCGGCCTGCTCGACCACGCCACGGTGCGTTCGCCGCTGCTGCCGCTGGCCGAGGGCGCCGACAAGGAGATCGCCGCGGCGATGGCCGCCGCCGGCCTCGGCAAGGTGGGCTGACCCGCACGGGTTGCCTCCAGCTCGATGGGCCGCGCAGTTGCGCGGCCCATCCGCTGCGGCGATGGCGTGCGCCTCGGCGCCGCGCAACGCGTTCCGGTCTGCCCTCGCGTTTCTTTGCCGGTCCCCCCACAGGCCTGCACACAGGCGTGCCCGTCGCCGACGGACGCGACGCCGTGCTGCGGCTCCACGACCGGAAGGTGTCTTCCCTTCGCGCACTGCCGCGTCGCCGCGCACCCACCGCGCACGTCCGGCGAGTGCTTCGTCTCGTCCGTGGAGCGTCCCATGTCCCGTTCTCTTT
>NZ_AQOI01000586.1:0-10460 GCF_000364665.1 Xanthomonas sp. SHU 199 | reverse complement strand
GGCGGCCGCCGCCCTGCCGGCCTGCGCCATTGCCGCCGACACCGCGCAATGGCTCGACGACCACGGCATCGCGCCGCGCCTGGTCTGGTCCAACGACTATGCGCGCAACGTCGACGGCGGCCTGTCGCGCGGCGACCGCAACGCCGGCGGCGTGGTCGCCGGCGCGGACCTGGATCTGCAACGCCTGTTCGGCATTCCCGGTGCCACGCTGCACGTCACCGGCGCCCGGTACTACGGCGACAGCCTGTCGCAGCGGCAGATCGGCAACGGCGTCAAGGTGCAGGGCTATTGGTACCCGCAGCAGCAGGCGCAACTGGCGCAACTGACCTGGGAACAGACCTTCGCCGACGGGCGCTGGCAACTGGTCGCCGGGCGCATGAACACCACCTGGCAATTCGCGCGCAGCCGCTACGGCTGCCGCTTCGTCAGCGCCTCGGACTGTCCGTTCCAGCTGAGCCAGGCCGATGGCGGCTTCGTCGGCTTTCCCTACGTGAACTGGGGCGCGAAGCTGCGCTACAAGCCCGAGGCCACCTATGTCTCGGTGGGCGCATTCGAACTGAACCCGCAGCGCAAGAACAACCACGGCCTGGACTGGAGCACCGCCGACAGTACCGGCGTGCTGGGCACGCTCGAGGTCGGCTACGAACCCGATCCCGCACGGGGCAAGGGCGCACCGCGCTACCTCGCCGGCCTCTGGTACAACTCGGCCGACTACAGCGACCTGCGCTACAACCAGGCCGGCGGCTTGCGCGGGCTGGTCGGCGGCCCCGCGCGCCTGTACGACGGCGGGCGCTGGGGCGCCTACGCGCTCGGCGAACGCGCGCTGTACCGGCCGCAGGGCATGGCAAGCAAGCGCATGCTGGTCGCCTTCGGCAACATCGCCGCACCGTTCGACAAGCACCAGGTCTACGACCTGCAGGTCACCGCCGGCCTGTACTACAGCGGCCCGTTCGCATCGCGGCCCGGCGACGGCATGGGCGCGATCGCGCACTACTACCGCTTCAGTGCGGACCAGCAGGGCTACATGAACGACGTGCTGCGCAAGCGCGGCGCCGCCGCGGACATCGCGCGCAACGAACTCATGTTCGAACTCAACTACAGCTACCGCATCGCGCAGACGCCGCTGTTCCTGGTGCCGAACGTGCAGTACATCGTCCATCCCGACATCCTGGGCAATCCCGCGGCGCGCCGTGCGCCCGACGATGCGCTGGTGATCGGCTTGCGGGTGATGCTCAACATGGGTGGGCTGGGCACGCCGAAGTGAGGCCGCACTTGGCACCGGCCGGGGACCGATATCGCGGCAGCCGAGGCAGGCGCGCACGCACGCTTGCGCCGCTGGCGGTTAACCTTCCCTCCCCTTGCGTCATCCGGATCGCGCCTCAATGGCCAACCCCTACTACCGTGGCCCCGTCAGCGACCATTTCGATGGCGTGCGCTTCTTCAACCCCGGCCAGCCGACCATCGACAATGCGCTGAGCAAGGTCCTGCGCTGGAAGGCCGCCATGGGCGCGGTGCGCTGGCCCGCGCAGGTCGCGGTGACGCCGGCCATGCCTGCACCGCGGCACGACGGCCTGCGTATCACCATGGTCGGCCACGCCACGCTGCTGATCCAGGCCGCCGGCCTCAACCTGCTCACCGACCCGGTGTGGTCGCAGCGCGCCAGCCCTTCGCAGATCGCAGGGCCCAAGCGGGTAACGGCACCGGGCATCCGCTTCGCGGACCTGCCGCCCATCGATGCGGTGCTGTTGAGCCACAACCACTACGACCACTTCGACCTGGCGACCTTGCGCACGCTGCACGACGCGCACCAGCCGCTGTTCGTGATGCCGCTGGGCAACGACGTCCTGCTGCGCAAGCGCGTGCCCGATGCGCGCATCGCCACCGGCGACTGGCACGACCGGCTGCCGATCGGCGACACCGCGACGGCGACGCTGACCCGCGCCAACCATTGGTCCAGCCGCGGCATCGCCGACCGCAGGATGGCCCTGTGGTCCGGCTTCTTCGTCGAGACCGCGCGGGGATCGGTGTGGTTCGCGGGAGACACCGGCTACGGCGATGGCGCCATCTTCCGCGAGATCCGCGACCGGCACGGCGCGCCCGACGTGGCGTTGATCCCGATCGGCGCCTACGCGCCGCGCTGGTTCATGGCGCCGCAGCACATCGACCCCACCGAAGCGGTGCGGATCTTCCGCGACACCGGCGCGCGGCGCGCGCTCGGCATCCACTGGGGCACCTTCCAGCTCACCGACGAAGGGCGTGATGAGCCGCGCGAAGCGCTGGCCGCCGCACTGCACCTGGCCGGCATCGCCGCAGCGGACTTCGTCGCCGCCGAGCCGGGGCAGGCGTTCGACTTCGCCGATTTGGCGCCTTGACGCGCGCAGAAGTGAAGCGTGCGGGCGACGATGGACGCTGCTTCTTAAGGCCGGTTGCCTGAGTTTCCCCCGCAGGAGCGTTCCGTCGTCACGACGCGGCGAACCGCCGCGGTCGCGCAATTCGCCCTCGCGACGCAGAGAGAGCGCAGGTGCAGACCGCTACACTCGCGCTCCCGCCCACCAGGACACCGTCATGCGCGACCTCAGCCCGCTGCCTTCCATCGCCCTCGGCCGCTACCGCCACTTCAAGGGCGGCGAATACGAGGTGCTGGGCATGGTCCGCAGCAGCGAAACGCTGGAACCGCTGGTGCTGTACCGGCCGCTGTACGGCGAAGGCACGCTGTGGGTGCGGCCGTATCCGATGTTCGTCGAGCAGGTGGAGATCGATGGCGTACGCCGCCCGCGCTTCGCGCCGATGGACGCGGACGCCTGAGCACGGCGCAGGCGACCGCGCCGCGCCCGACGCGAGACGCTAGCGCTTGGCGGCGCTGTCCACGTCGCTCTTGGTCGCGGCGTGATCCTGTGCCGGGCGGTTGCGGTTCTTCTTGGCGCGCGTGACCAGATACAGCATCGCGGCGATGAGCAGGACGAACAGTCCGGCGACCCAGGGCATCAGCGTGGTGTCCATTCGACACTCCAATTCGGTTGCACAGCGGTCACCAGACCACACCCGCAGTGAAGGCCTTGGCTAGTGCGACGGTGCGTCGGCGTCATGTCGGTGCATCGCATGCGCACGATGGGCGGTTCCGTCGCGCAGTCCTGAGCCGCCGCGACGGCGCCCTTTACGACGGCCTTCGCGACAGGCACCAGCATCACTTGGGTTTGCGACCAGGCGCATTCCACACGCCGCCGCGATCGCGCTGTCGATGCCTGAGAGGCCCTGGCCGAGACGTTCGCAGGACGGGCAAGCCACTCGAATCTCAGGCCTTCGGAGCGCACCGGCTGCCGTGCCGGCCAAGCCGCCCAGCGCACGCCGAATCGACCGTGACACATTGACATACGCCCTGTACGCAAATAACGTACGCCACGTATGTGAATGAAGGCCCGCCCATGCACCAGCGCCGCAGCCGCCGCGAGATGATCGAGACCACCCGCGCCAGCCTGCTGGCTGTGGCGCGGCAGGCGTTCGCCACGCACGGCTTCGCGCACACCTCGATGGACGTGTTGACCGCCGAGGCCGGTCTTACCCGTGGCGCGCTGTATCACCACTTCGGCAGCAAGGACGGCCTGCTGATCGCGGTCATCGAGCAGATCGAGGCCGAGGTGGGCCTGCGCCTGCAGGCGGTGTCCGACGCCGCGCCCACGCCGTGGGACGGTTTCCGCCGCCGCTGCCGCACCTACCTGGAACTGGCGCTGGAACCGGAGATCCGCCGGATCATCCTGCAGGACGCGCGCGCCGTGTTCGGCGACGTGCCGCCGGCGGCGCAGTCGGTGGGCATCGCCGCGCTGCAGGCGGCGCTGGAAGCCCTGATCGCCGCCGGCACGGTGGCGCCGCTGCATGCCGGGGTGATGGCACGCATGCTCTACGGCGCGATCACCGAGGCGGCGTTCTGGATCGCCGAGCCGGACGCCGACCTGCACGCACGGCTGGCCGACGCGCTCCACGCCCTGGACCGGCTGCTCGACAGCCTGCGCACGCCCTGATTCCGCAGCACTCCCCGCCTCGCCACTCGACCAGGATCACGCACATGCACTGGCGCAACACCGCACAGCGCTTCGGCGCCCTCGCCAAGCTGTTCCACTGGACCACCGCCGCCGCCTTCATCGGCGCCTATGCGGTGGTGTACTACGTCATCTGGTTCATGGACGACACGTCGGACGCCTCGCTGCCGGTGCTCAACCTGCACTGGGTGCTGGGCCTGCTGGTCGGGTTCCTGGTGCTGCCGCGGCTGTTGTGGCGCTGGCTGGACGTGCAACCAGACGATCCGCCGGGCTCGGCGCTGGAACACCGGCTCGCGCATCTGGCGCATTGGGGTCTGTACGCGCTGCTGATCGTGATGCCGCTGACCGGCTACATCGGCACCGGCGCGCCGACCGACCTCGGCCTGTTCCGCATTCCCGGCTTCAACGAGACCGCGCTGTTCGCCTGGATCAGCCGCACCTGGCACCTGAGCTGGGAGGCGTTCGAAGCGCCGATCGACGTGGTGCACCACTTCATCGGCAAATGGATCGCATGGGTCGTCGTACTGCTGCACGTGGCCGCCGCGCTGTTCCATCACTGGGTCCGGCGCGACGAGGTGCTGACCCGCATGCTGCCGGGGCGTACACCGCACGTGCGCAGCGACGCGACCTCCGCCTGAGCCAACGCGCCTCTAGCGCGACGCCGGCACCTGCGCTGTGCGCGTCGCGGCCTCCATTGGCGCCAGCGGCCAGCGCACTTCGAACCGCGTGCCGCTGCCGGCCGGCAGGCACAGCGCATCGCCGCCATGCGCCACGGCAATGGCCTTGACCACCGCCAGGCCCAGGCCGCTGCCGCCGCTCTTGCGCGAACGCGACGGATCGCCGCGGCGGAACGCATCGAACACCCGCGCGGCGATCTCGGGCGCGATGCCGGGGCCGGTGTCTTCCACGAACAGCACGCATTGGCCCGCGTCCGCCTGCACGCCCACCCGCAGCGGGCCCGGCTCGGCATAGTGCTGCGCGTTTTCGAGCAAGGCCATCAGCGCCTGGCGGATGCGCACCGCATCGCACAGCACCGGCGTGCGCAGCGCCAGCACGGGTTCCAGCACCAGCCCGCGCGCGTCCAGGCTGGCGCCGAAGGCATGCAGCACGGCCTCCACTTCCCGCGCCAGGTCGGCCGGCGCCGGCTGCAACTCCAGGTGCCCGCTGTCGGTGAGGCTGAGCACGCGCAGGTCCTCGATCAGCCGGTTCAGGCCTTCCACCTGCCGCAACAGGCTCTCGAACGCCGCCACGTCCGGCGCGAACACGCCCTCGGCCAGGCCCTGCAGGCGCCCGCGCAGGATCGTCACCGGCGTGCGCAGTTCGTGGGCGACGGCGGCATTCCAGAATGCGCGCTCGCGGGTCATCGCCTGCAGGCGGTCGGCCATGGCGTTGAAGTCGCGCACCAGCTGCGCGGTCTCGCCCAGCGCATGCGCATCCATGCTCGCGCGTGCGTGCAAGTTGCCCTGGGCGACTTCGCGCAGGCTGTGCGCCACCGAGTTCAACGGGGTGAGGATGCGCCGCGACAGCCGCACCGCCACCGCCACCGCGATCGCCACGGCCAGTGCGGCGGTGGCGCCGATCCACATCATCTCCACCCGCGACGGCACCCAGGTGTCGGAGATGCTGTTGGGCTGGTAGGCCGCCGCCAGCGCGTAGAACACGTAGGAGCCGACCACCGACAGCAGGATGATCCACAGCGCCAGCGCGCCCAGCGACAGGATGACCTGGCGGCGCAGCCCGGGGGCGCGATTCATGCGCCGGATCCGAACCGGTAGCCGACGCCGCGCACGCTGGCCGGCGTGCCCTGCACGCCCAGCGCCTCCAGCTTCTTGCGCAGCTTGCTGATGTGGCTGTCGATGGTGCGCTCCTGGGTGTCGCCTTCCGGTAGGCAGGCGTCGAGCAGTTCGGCGCGGCTGAACACCCGCTTCGGCGCGCGCATCAGCCGCACCAGCAGCTTGAACTCGGTGAGCGTGAGGTCCAGCGTGTGCCGCTGCTCGCCCACGCGCACGCTGGCCTCGTGCTGGTCCAGATCGACATGGAAGGCGCCCACGCGCAGGCTGCGCGCCTCCTCGGCGCCGTTGCCGCGGATGCGCCGCAGCACCGCCTGCACCCGCGCCACCACCTCGGCCGGGTTGAACGGCTTGACCACGTAGTCGTCGGCGCCCAGGCGCAGGCCCATCAGCTTGTCGATGTCCTGGTCCAGCGCGGTGAGCATGATCACCGGGGTCTCGCCGCGGTGGCGCAGTTCGGCCAGCACCTTCCAGCCGTCCGCCGCCGGCAGTTGCACGTCCAGCAGGATCAGATCCGGATCCAGCGCCAGGTGCAGGTCCAGCGCGGCGCGGCCATCGGCGGCGTGGGCGCTGCGCAGCCCGCTGCGCGCCAGGTAGGCGCTGAGGATCTCGGCGATCTCGCTCTCGTCTTCGGCGATCAGGACCAGCGGCGCGGACGCGGGCACGGCGGCGCCCGGAGAGGAAACGGACATGGAGGCAGCGAAGGCGCATCGGCCCGGACGGGCGGATCTCCATCATATCTCCACATCGCATCGAACGCCGCGCAACCCGCGGCCGCGACCATGCACGGCTTTGGCGTCCGCCGCATCCGCGGCGGCAGCGACGAGGCACGAGGCATGGGCATGCGGCAACAGGTACGGACTCTGGGACTCGGCGGCGCGCTGGCGTTGGCCCTGGCGGGCTGCGGCGGCGGCGCGCAGCCGCAAGCGGTGGCCGCGCCGGTACAGGTCACCGCGGTGACCCTGCACCCTGCGTCGATGACGGTGAGCGTGGACCTGCCCGGGCGCGTGGCCGCGCTGCGCAGCGCGCAGATCCGCCCACAGGTCGGCGGCATCGTGCAGCGTCGCTTCTTCGAGCAGGGCGCCGATGTGCGGCGCGGCGACGCGCTGTTCCAGATCAACCCGGCACCGTTCAAGGCCGACATGGACACCGCCGCGGCCGCACTGCACCGTGCCGAGGCCGCGCAGGTGCTGGCCGACGTGCAGCATGCCCGGCTACAGCGGCTGGTCGAATCCGGCATGGTCAGCCGGCAGATGTACGACGACGCCGCCTCGCAGCGCAGCCAGGCCGCCGCGGCGGTCGCCGAGGCCAAGGCGACGCTGTCGCGGCGGCGCCTGGACCTGGCCTTCGCCACCGTCGACGCACCGATCGACGGCCGCATCGACCAGGCACTACTCACCGAGGGTGCGCTGGTCTCGCCCAGCGACAGCGCGCCGATGGCGGTGATCCAGCAGATCGACCAGGTCTACGTCGACGTGCGCCAGTCCGCCAGCGACCTGGACCCGCTGGATCCGGCCGCGCGCGCGCAGGCCACCAGCGACGACGGCCTGCCGGCGCAGATCCTCGACCGCAGCGGCACGCCCTCGGGACTGAGCGGGCGCGTGCTGTTCTCCGGCATCACCGTCGATGCCGGCACCGGCGATGTGCTGCTGCGCATCCTCGTCGACAACCCGCAGCGGCGCCTGTTGCCCGGCATGTACGTGCGGGCGCGGGTGCCGCGCGCCCACTACGCGCAGGCGCTGCGCGTGCCGCAGCAGGCGGTCACCCATGTCGGCAAGCGCGCGCAGGTGTGGGTGCTGGACGCCAATGCGCAGGTGCGCAGCGCGACGGTGCAGCTGGGCGAACTGGTGCAGGGGCACTACCGTGTCGTCGCCGGCCTGCAACCCGGGCAGCAGGTGGTGGTCGAAGGCATCGACCGGCTCAGCACCGGCGCCCGGGTGAAGGCGCGTGCGTGGCAGCCGCCGGTGGTCGCCACCGCCGCCGCGGACTGAACCGGGAACGCCGCCATGCCACAGTTCTTCATCGAACGCCCGGTCTTCGCCTGGGTGATCGCGCTGTTCATCGTGCTGTTCGGCACCCTGGCCATCGGCCAGCTGCCGGTGGCGCGCTATCCCTCGGTGGCGCCGCCCTCGGTGTCGCTGATCGCGTCCTACCCCGGCGCCACGCCGCAGACCCTCAACGACTCGGTGGTGAGCCTGGTCGAACGCGAGCTGTCGGGGGTCAAGAACCTGCTGTACTTCGAGTCCACGGTGGACACCTCGGGCAGCGCGCAAATCACCGCCACCTTCAAGCCCGGCACCAATGCGGAGCTGGCGCAGGTGGACGTGCAGAACCGCATCAAGGCGGTGGAGCCGCGCCTGCCGCAGGCGGTGCGGCAGAACGGCCTGCAGGTGGAATCGGCCGCGTCCGGCTTCCTGATGCTGGTCGGCCTGACCTCGCCGGACGGCCGCTACGACGAAGTGGCGCTCAACGACTACCTGGCCCGCAACATCGTGCAGGAACTGCGGCGCATCGACGGCGTCGGCCGTGTGCAGCTGTTCGGCGCCGAGCAGGCCATGCGCGTGTGGGTGGACCCGGACAAGCTCGTCGCCTACGGCATGACCATGACCGAACTGGCGCAGGCGATCGAACAGCAGAACGCGCAGATCGCGCCCGGCCGCCTCGGCGACGAGCCGACCGTGCGCGGACAACGCCTGACCGTGCCGCTGACCGTGGCCGGACAACTGAGCACGCCCGCGCAGTTCGCCGCCATCGTGCTGCGTGCCGACAGCGGCGGCGCGCGGGTGACCCTGGGCGACGTGGCGCGGGTGGAGCTGGGCGCACAATCCTATGGCTTCTCCAACCGCGAGGACGGCGCTCCCGCCACCAGCGCGGCGATCCAGCTCTCGCCCGGCGCCAATGCGGTGCGCACCGCGCAGGCGGTGAAGGCGCGGCTGGCGGAACTGGCCGCGAGCATGCCGACCGGCATGCGCTATTCGATCCCGTTCGACACCGCGCCGTTCGTGAAGCTCTCGATCAAGCAGGTGGTCAAGACCCTGCTCGAAGCGATGGTGCTGGTGTTCCTGGTGATGTACCTGTTCCTGCAGAACGTGCGCTACACGCTGATCCCGGCCATCGTCGCACCGATCGCACTGCTGGGCACCTTCGCGGTGATGCTGCTGGCCGGTTTCTCGATCAACGTGCTGACGATGTTCGGCATGGTGCTGGCGATCGGCATCATCGTCGACGACGCCATCGTGGTGGTGGAGAACGTCGAGCGGATCATGGCCAGCGAAGGCCTGCCGCCGCGGGAAGCCACGACCAAGGCGATGCGCGAGATCACCGGCGCGGTGGTCGGCATCACCCTGGTGCTGACCGCGGTGTTCATCCCCATGGCCTTCGCCAGCGGCTCGGTGGGCGTGATCTACCAGCAGTTCACCCTGGCGATGGCGGTGTCGATCCTGTTCTCGGCGTTCCTGGCGCTGACCCTGACCCCGGCGCTGTGCGCCACCCTGCTGCGCCCGATCGCGCCCGGCCACCACGCCAAGCGCGGATTCTTCGGCGCGTTCAACCGCGGCTTCGAGCGCCTGACCGGCCGCTATGCCGCACGCGTGGCGCGGCTGCTGCGGCGCAGCGCGCGGGTGCTGGCGGTGTTCGCGGTCCTGTGCGTTGCGCTGGCCTTCGCCATGCGCGTCCTGCCCTCGGCGTTCCTGCCGGAAGAGGACCAGGGCTACTTCATGACCTCGATCCAGTTGCCCACCGATGCCACCAGCGAGCGCACGCTGGCGGTAGTCAAGGCGTTCGAGCGGCACGTCGCCACGCGCCCGGCGCTGGCCTCCAACCTGGTGATCCTGGGTTTCAGCTTCTCCGGCTCGGGCACCAACGCGGCCATGGCCTTCACCATGCTCAAGGACTGGGACCAGCGCGACGGCGCCACCTCCAGCGACGAAGCCGACCGCGTGCAGCAGGCCATGGCCGACCTGCCCGAGGGCACGGTGATGAGCCTGCTGCCGCCGGCCATCGACGAGCTCGGCACCTCTTCCGGCTTCACCCTGTACCTGCAGGACCGCGGCAACCGCGGCGAGGCCGCGCTGATGGCGGCGCAGGCGAAGCTGCTGCAACTGGTCGCGGACAGCAAGGTGGTCAGCGGCGTGTATCAGGACGGCCTGCCGCCGGGCAAGAGCATCCGCCTGGAGATCGACCGCCAGCATGCCGAAGCGATGGGCCTGCCGTTCTCCGCGATCAGCAACACCCTGTCGGCAGCGATGGGCTCGCTCTACGTCAACGACTTCCCCAATGCCGGGCGCATGCAGCAGGTGATCCTGCAGGCCGACGCCGCGTTGCGCATGCAACTGGACGACGTGCTGGGCCTGCGCGTGCGCAGCACCGAGGGCGGCATGGTGCCGCTGCGCGAAGTGGTGACCGCCACCTGGACCGACGCGCCGCAGCAGCTGGCGCGCTTCCAGGGCTTCCCGGCCGTGCGCATCACCGGCGGCGCCGCGCCTGGCGTGTCCAGCGGCGCGGCCATGGCCGAGATGGAACGGCTGGCCGCGCAGCTGCCGCCGGGCTTCGCCGTGGCCTGGACCGGGCAATCGCTGCAGGAGCGGCAGTCGGCCGCGCAGGCGCCGCTGCTGATGCTGCTGTCGGCACTGGTGGT
>NZ_AQOI01000585.1:0-4592 GCF_000364665.1 Xanthomonas sp. SHU 199 | reverse complement strand
TTCCTGGTGCTGGCGGCGCTGTACGAGAGCTGGACGATCCCGCTGTCGGTGATGCTGGTGGTGCCGCTGGGCCTGCTCGGTGCGGTGGCCGCGGTGATGCTGCGCGGCCTGCCCAACGACGTGTTCTTCAAGGTCGGCCTGATCACCATCATCGGCCTGTCGGCGAAGAACGCCATCCTCATCGTCGAGTTCGCCCGGCAACTGCACCGCGATGGCCAGGGCCTGCTCGAGGCGGCGACCAACGCCGCGCGCCTGCGCCTGCGCCCGATCCTGATGACCTCGCTGGCCTTCGCCCTGGGCGTGGTGCCGCTGATGCTGGCCAGCGGCGCCAGCGCAGAAACCCAGCACGCCATCGGCACCGGCGTGTTCGGCGGCATGGTCAGCGGCACGGTGCTGGCGATCTTCTTCGTGCCGGCATTCTTCGTCTGCGTGGTAGGGCTGCAGGAGCGGGTGGCGCGCTGGCGTGCGCGACGCGGCGGTGGTGCGTCTGCCGAGAACTAGATCGGCGCTGCCGCTGCCATTGTGGCCGTCGACTGTCGTGCAGCCGCGCCGCTCGACGTGGTGTGCTTTTCCGATGGCGCAATGCGTCGGGACTGAAGTCCCTCCCACAGTGCACACGACTGGCTCGCCGCGAGCGCCTGCGGGAGCGGCTTCAGCCGCGACGAGGCATCACTGGGAATACCTGTCGCGGCTGAAGCCGCTCCCACGAAAAAGAATCGCTGCCGTCGATCGGCGCTGAGCCGCACCTCTTCTCCTGGCCTCGCCCGATCTCAGGAGGTGAGACGCCGCTGCCGCATGCTTGCGCGCTCCCCGCTGCTGCCCTGGCGCCCTTGCTGCAGGACAGCCAGGTGCGCACATGCGCTGACGTCGGCAGCACTCACCCGGCCTCTCTGGGCCAGGCGGTGGGCAGTGCTATCCGCACACGCGATGCCCTTCAGTGCGGGCAAGCGACAGGCGCCACACCGGGGATCTCTCCATCGATGGATCGCACCATGTTCAAGGCACGAATCGGCGACCTGTTCGCCAGCCACGCCCACGTCCTCACGAATGCGGTCAATTGCACCGGCATCATGGGCAAGGGCATCGCGCAGGCGTTCAAGCGGCGCTATCCGGCGATGTTCGAGGACTATGCCGTGCGCTGCCGGGAAGGCCGCGTGCACATCGGCGAGCCCTATCTGTACGACGACGCCAGCGGCCTCCGCATTCTCAACTTCCCGACCAAGCGCCATTGGCGCTCGCCGTCGCGGCTGGAGGACATCGCGGCAGGGCTGGACTATCTCGCCGCGCGTCTGCGCGAATGGGACGTGCGCAGTCTTGCCCTGCCGCCGCTCGGCTGCGGCAACGGCGGTCTGGCCTGGGAGGAGGTCGGCCCGTTGATCTACCGCACGCTGGCGCACTTGCCGGTCGACATCGAGGTCTATGCGCCGTACGGCACGCCGCTGGCGCAACTCGAAACCGCCTTCCTGACGCGGCCGGCAAACGCCTCGACCGAGGGCATCGGCAAACGTACGGTGCCCCAGCCGGGCTGGATCGCGATCATGGAAGTGCTGCGGCGGCTGCAGGCCCGGCCGGAGGCGCGGCCGATCGGGCGCACGCTGTTCCAGACGCTCTGCTGGGCCATGACCGAACTGGGCGTACCGACCGGGCTGACCTTCGGCACTGCCGGCCGCGGCCCGCGCCAGGGCGACGTCCGGCCGATCCTGACCGACCTGGCCAACCGCAACTGGCTGCAGGAGCAGCCGCTGGGGCGGACCATGGCACTGCGCGCCTCGCCGCAGTACGACAAGGAGCATGCGCGGTTCGCCGCGGCGTATGCGCCCTACGACACCGAGATCGCGAAAGCCGTGGACCTGTTCGCACAGATCAAGAACATCGACCAGGCCGAGGACATCATGACGGTGTTCCAGGCCGCGCGCCGGCTGCAGGTGGCGCATCCCGGGCAGGCGCTCCCCGCGCAGCAACTGCATGCGCACCTGCTCGCTTCCAGGACCACGGCCGATTCCGAACAACCGCAGCAGGCGCTCGCCGAAGCGATCCGCATGCTGGTGGCGCTGGACTGGATACGCCTGAACTGAAGGCGTGCCAGGCGGGTGGAATCAGCGCGTTGCCGAGTCGAAGTCGGGCAGATCGCTCTTTCGTTCCACATGGCCTCTGCGTTCCGGCCGCGCAGAGTTCCGAGTTTGCCGCCTCGCTTCGGCAGCGGCCTGCCACCGCGATGGGTCCCGCATCACGCAGAACCACTCCACCCGCTCGCCAATGCCCGGCACAACCTGCAACCGGTCAGAAGCGCACGCGCCAGACGCTGTTGCCGACATCGTCGGCAATCAGCAACGCGCCGTCCTTGTCCTGCGCCAGGCCGACCGGGGCGCCGTATAGCTGCGACTCGTCCTGCGAGTGGAAGCCGCTGACCACGGTCTGCGGCGGGCCGACCGGCCGGCCCTGCTGGAACGGCACGTACACCACCTGGTAGCCGCTGAGCGGCGAGCGGTTCCAGCTGCCGTGCTCGGCCACGAACGCACCCTCGCGGTACTTCGCCGGCAGCGTATCGCCGCGGGAGAACCACAGGCCCAGCGCGGCCACATGCGAGCCCAACGCGTAGTCCGGCTTGATCGCCTTGGCCACCAGGTCCGGGCGCTTGTCCTTGACCCGCACATCCACGTTCTGTCCGTAGTAGCTGTACGGCCAGCCGTAGAAGCCGCCGTCCTGCACCGAGGTCAGGTAGTCGGGCACCAGGTCGGCGCCGATCTCGTCGCGCTCGTTGGCGATCGCCCACAGCTTGCCCGTGCGCGGCTCCCACTGCAGACCGGTCGGATTGCGGATGCCCGAGGCGAAGATGCGGCTGCTGGCCGAGGCCACGTCCACTTCCAGGACGGCCGCGCGGCGGTACTCCACGTCCAGCCCGTTCTCGCCGATGTTGCTGTTGGAGCCCACGCCGACGTACAGCTTGCGCCCGTCGGGGCTGGCCAGCAGTGCCTTGGTCCAATGGTGTTCGATGGTGCCGGGGAGATCGGCGAACAGCGTGCCGGGCGCGGTGATCTCGGTCTGGCCGGGGACGTAGGGGAACTTCATGATGTTGTCGGTGTTGGCGACGTACAGCGCATCGCCGATCAGTTGCACCCCGAACGGCGAGTGCAGCCCTTTCAGGAACGCATGCTGTTCCCACTTGCCGTCCGCGGTCCTGCGCAGCAGGGTGATGCGGTTGCCGCCCTTGGCGCTCTTGCCGGAGCGACTCTGGACCAGCCCCGCGATCAGTTGCTTGGGCGTGGTGACGGGTTCCATCCCGGGCGAATTGGCCTCCACCACCAGCACGTCGTCGTTGGGCAGCACGTACAGCTGGCGCGGATGTTTCAGGCCGCCGGCGATCTTCTCGATCTTCAGGCCAGCCGCCACGGTGGGCGCCTGCCCCTCCTTCCAGCCCACCCACTCGGGAACCTGCATCGGCGGCAGCAGGAAGTTGCGCGGCTGTGGCAGCGGCGGCGCGTTGCCCGCCTGCTGGGTGGGCTCGAGCGAGGCCTTGCCGCCGCAGGCGGCCAGGGCCATGGCGCAACTCAGCGCAAAAACGGACAGGCACAGGCGCTTAGCCATGGACGTAACCCTCGCGTGGCGTGGTGCGGATGGCGATGAGCACATGCCCGATCGCCAACAGCGCGACCGTGACGATCGAAAGCCAGAGCCCGGCCGGGACCACCGCATACGCATCGCGGCTGTGCACGAAGGAATTGAAGATGGCGGCGACGATGGCGAGCAGGTTCAGCCAGAAGTCGAGCCGTTCCACCGGCAGCGTGGAGCGCCGCGCGGTGATCCAGACCTGCACCAGGTTGATCAGGCGCGGCACGATGGCGATGACCAGCCCGATCGCGATCAGCCAGGCCGCCGCCTTGGTCCACAGGATCACGCCGCTGCGGGCATAGACGATGTCGAAGATCAGCGCGGCGACGAAGCAGCCGAACGGAATGGGATTGAGCAGGCCGTAGAAGGCGTTGGCCACCACGGAACGGCGCGGTGCAGTCTGCAGATGCATGAGACGGCTCTCGACGAAAGGAAGAAGGGGGCGAAGCGCTCGCTCAGCACGAACCCGCGGGACGCGCCGCTGTGAGGGTGCGACCCACTATCTGCCCGTTCCTGTCTAGAGGGCGTCGCGATGGCACTGCGCGCACCGAGTGCCATCGCGCATCGTCGCGGCGGCCGCCGCCGCGTTCGCCGCGCTAGGTGCGCTTGCGCGCGATCGGCGCGCCGCTGCTCTCGCGCACCGACAGGCGCACCGGCACGATCGTCCTGCGCGGCGGTACGGTCGCGTCCAGCCGCTCCAGTACCAGCTGCGCCGCCTGGCGGCCGCGGGCGCGTGGTTGCGCGGCGAGCGTGGTCAGCGCGGGCGTGCTCACCGCGGCTTCGGGGATGTCGTCGAAGCCGGTGATCGCGAAGTCCTGGCCCGGACGGATGCCGCGCGCCAGCAGGCCCAGCATCAGGCCCAGCGCGACCGTGTCGTTGTAGCAGACCGCCGCGGTGGGCGGCGCGTCGTGGGCGAACAGGTCGCCGTGGCGCGCCGCCGCTTCCAGGCGATTGGGCGCGGACTCGATCAGCCAGGCCGGATC
>NZ_AQOI01000584.1:0-892 GCF_000364665.1 Xanthomonas sp. SHU 199 | reverse complement strand
GAATCGGCATGGCCGCCGTAGAAGGCGATGCGGCGGTGGCCGAGCGCGATCAGGTGCTCGGTGGCCAGTTGCGCGCCGCGCTGGTTGTCCAGGCCGAGGAAACCCCAGTCGTCGGCGCCGGCGAGTTCGCGATTGAACAGCAGCACGTTCGCGCGTGCTTCCAGCACCATGTGCAGTTCGGCGGAGTCGCTGCCCTCGGCCGGCGACAGGATCACGCCGGCCGGCGTGTGCTCCATCAGCGAGGCCAGTACGGCCTGCTGCCGCGCGGGCGATTCGCCGGTGCTGCCGAGCAGGGTCACGTAGCCCTGCTCGCCCAACGCCTCGTCCACACCGGCGGCGAACTCGGCGAAGAACGGATTGGCCAGGTCGTTGATGACCAGGGCCACGCAGGTCGAGGTGCGCCGGCGCAGATTGGCGGCGCCGCGGTTGTAGACGTAGCGCTGCCGCTTCAGTTCCGCTTCCACGCGCGCACGCGTGTCGGCATGCACCAGCGGGCTGCCGCGCAGCACCAGCGACACGGTCGCGCGCGAGACGCCGACCGCATCGGCGATGTCGGTGACGGTCACCACCCGCTGGCGGTCGCGCGCGGCGGAGACAGGTGCGGTCTTTGTGGCCTTTTTCGCCTTGTCAGCATGCTCCGCCGCAACCGGCGCCGCCTTGCGCGCGGCGGCCTTGGCAACCTTGGAGCCTGCGGATCCGGTTCCGGGTGGACGCTTCTGGCTCATCGGATCGCTTCCCTTCGGACGAGATGCGCAGCGTAAACCATCGGCTGCGCGCGCCTGCCGCGCGACGGCACGGACTCAGCGCCAGCCCAGGCTGGCGGCGGACGGCGGCGCCGCGCACGGCGACACCGGCAGGTCCTGCGGCTGCGTGCCCCAGCCCTGCGGCTGCG
>NZ_AQOI01000583.1:0-7783 GCF_000364665.1 Xanthomonas sp. SHU 199 | reverse complement strand
CGCCGAAGCCGCCGGAAACTCCGCCGCCGCCGGTGAAGAACCTCGCGCCGCCGAAGCCGACCCCGCTGCCGCCGCCGCCGGAAGCCCCGGTGATCGACGTGCCGGAGCCGCGCCCCAACGACGTGGCCACCCCGCCGTCGCCGCCTGCGCCGCCGTCGCAGCCGACCGACATTGGCGCGAGCGTCGATATTTCGTCGAAGAACATGAACCCGCCGAAGTACCCGCCGGCTGCATTCCGGTCGGGCGCGCAGGGCGAGGTGATCCTGATCATCGATGTCGATGCCAGTGGTAACGTCACGAACGTTGCCGTCGAGAAATCCAGCCGCAACCGCGACCTGGACCGCGCCGCGATGGAAGCAGCGCGCAAGTGGCGGTTCAATGCCGCTGTCGTCAATGGACAGAAGACCGCCGGCCGCGTCCGCGTCCCGGTCAACTTCGCGCTGAACTGATACAAAGGTTGCGCGGACCGGCGCACCGCCGGTCCGCAGACCCTGTCTACTCTTTGCACCACCCTCATCACCACCACACACAACAAAGGTAAGCGTCATGCTGCAGGAAATTTTCATCGCCGCTGCTGCGGGGGGCAACAACGCATCGAACGCCCTGTCGCAGATGGGCTTCGAGCACCTGATCACCGAAATGACCTCCAAGCCGGGTGACTTCGCCGTCTCCTGGGTGGTGCTCATCACCCTGATCATCATGTCCGCCTCGTCCTGGTACTGGACGATCATCAACATCTTCCGCGCCACCCGTCTGAAGAGCCAGGCCGACCGCGTCACCAGCCTGTTCTGGGACACCCCGAACGCCCAGGACGCCATCCGTGCGATGGAAGAGCAGCCGGCCTCCGAGCCGTTCTCGAAGATCGCCCTGGACGCTGCGCAGGCCGCCGCGCACCACCAGCGCGCCGAAGCCGGCACCGGCACCGGCCTAGGCGAGACCCTGAGCCGTTCGGAGTTCGTCGACCGCGCCCTGCGTCAGGCCGTGACCCGCGAAAGCACCAAGCTGCAGTCGGGCATGACCCTGCTGGCGACCGTCGGTGCGACCGCGCCGTTCGTCGGTCTGCTGGGTACGGTGTGGGGCATCTACGGCGCGCTGATCAAGATCGGTGCCACCGGCTCCGCCTCGATCGACGCCGTGGCCGGCCCGGTCGGTGAAGCGCTGATCATGACCGCGATCGGTCTGTTCGTCGCGATCCCGGCCGTGTTCGCCTTCAACTTCTTCAGCAAGGTCAACAGCTCGGTGATCGCCAAGTTCGACACCTTCGCTCACGACCTGCACGACTTCTTCGCCACCGGTTCGCGCGTTCGCTGATCCCGGCTAAGTCGTCCACGCAACGTTAACGGAGCCCGTTATGGCTTTCAGTAGTGGTAACAGCGGCGGCCCCATGGCCGACATCAACGTCACGCCCCTCGTGGACGTGATGCTGGTGCTGCTGATCATCTTCATCATCACGGCACCGCTGATGTCCCACAAGGTCAAGGTGGAACTGCCCCAAGCCAACTTGAAGCAGGATCCGGACAAGGACGACAAGCGTCCGAATCCGATCACCCTGGCGGTCAAGGAGGATGGGTCGCTGTACTGGAACGATGAGCCGATTTCCAAGGAAGCCCTGGAGTCGCGCTTCTCGACCGCTGCACAGCAGACCCCGCAGCCGCCGCTCAACCTGCGTGGCGACCGCACCACCAAGATGCGCACGATCAACGAGATCACCAAGATCGCGCAGAGTCAGGGCATGCTGGACGTCGGCTTCGTTGCGACCAAAGAGAAGGGGAACTGAGCCATGGCGTTCAGCTCAGGAGGCGGCCGTGGTCCCATGGCCGACATCAACGTCACGCCGCTGGTCGACGTGATGCTGGTGCTGTTGATCATCTTCATCGTTACCGCGCCGATCATGACGTACCCGATCGACGTGGATCTGCCGCAGCGGGTCATCAACCCGCCGCCGCAGTTGCGCGATCCGCCGCCGCCGATCGATCTGCGGATCGATGCGTCGAACCAGGTGTTCTGGAACAACAGCCCGGTGGCGGTGAGTGCGCTCCCGCAGATGATGGAAAACGAAGTCCAGCGCGATCCGACCAACCAGCCGGAACTGCGCATCGATGCCAATCCGGATTCCGAGTACGAAGTGATGGCCAAGGTGCTGGCCGCCGCCAAGAACTCGGACATGAAGAAGATCGGCTTCGTGCAGCAATAAGCTTCACCGCAATCCGCTTCACCGCAACACCTCAGTCATGACGCGACTGCAAACGCCACCGGCAACGGTGGCGTTTTTTTGTGCGTGCACGGTTGGCTGCACTGCCCGCTGCGACGATGCCTGCCCGCGGTCCTGCGTGTGGCGCGTCGCGTCTTCCGCCTGGCCGGGCGTGCTTCGCGCTCGCCTGCTCGCCTCCCGGCCTGAGCAGTCCGATGCGGGACCACTCCCGAGCCTGCCCGCCTGTCGCCGCCCCTCGCATCCCGCCGCGCCGCGGGTGTAGGCTGGTGACGCGACACCACACCCACAGGAGGCTGGCCATGGCGTTCAGTGCTGCAGGGAATCGGGGACCGCTGGCGGAGATCAATGTCACCCCGCTGGTCGATGTGATGCTGGTGCTGTTGATCATCTTCATCGTCACCGTGCCGATGCTGACGCAGACGATGGCCATGGACCTGCCGCAGCGGACGCCGGCACTTTCCAGGCCCTTGCCGCCACCGGACCCGATCCAGTTGCGCCTGGACGCCAGTGGCCAGTTGTTCTGGAATGCCGCGCCGCTGGCCTTGCGCGATCTGCAGCCTCGGCTGCAGGAAGCGATGGCGCAGGCGGCCGGCAATCCGCCCGAACTGCGTATCGATGCCAGCCCGGACGCCGACTACGAGGCCATGGCCAAGGTGCTGGCGGCGGCCAAGAACGCCGACGTCCAGCGCATCGGCTTCGTGCAGTAACAGGCGGTCTGTGGTGCGACGCCACCATTGCCGGTGGCGTCGCGTGCGTCGGGAACTCGCGCGCTTCCGCTTGCGGGAGGCAGCGAACGCCCAGCTTGATCGGATTGCGCCGATCGCGACAACCTTGCTGCACGCGATCGCTGCGCCCGCGACGCCGGCAAGTTCCAGGGAGCCAGGCAGATGCCGGCCTCGCTCAGCGTGCGCCGGCCAGCACCGCCAGATAGGCCTTCACCGTGGCGTCGAGCCCGGCGTAGAGCGCCTCGCCGATCAGCGCGTGGCCGATCGACACTTCCAGCACGTCGGGGACCGCTGCCAGGAACGCGCCGAGATTGGCCTGGGCCAGATCGTGGCCGGCGTTGACGCCGAGCCCGGCCGCCTGCGCGCGGCGTGCGGCAGCAGCGAACGGCGCGGCCGCGGCGCTGTCGCCCTGCTCCCACGCGGCGGCATAGGGACCGGTGTACAACTCGATGCGGTCGGCGCGCAGTTCGGCCGCCACCGCCAGATCCGGGTTGTCGGCATCGACGAACAGGCTGACCCGGCAGCCCAGGGCCTTCAGCTCGGCGATCAGCGGGCGCAGGCGGTCGCTGTCGCGGCCGAAGTCGAAGCCGTGGTCGGAGGTGAGCTGGCCGTCGCCGTCGGGCACCAGGGTGGCCTGCGCCGGGCGGGTCTGCGCGCACAGCGCGATCAGTCCCGGGTAGCCGGGACGCGGCGGCGCGAACGGGTTGCCCTCGATGTTGAATTCGACGCCGCGCTCGCGGGTCAGCTCGGCCAGCGCCAGCACGTCCTCGGCATGGATGTGGCGCCGGTCCGGGCGCGGGTGCACGGTGATGCCGTGCGCGCCGGCATCCAGGCAGGCGCGCGCGGCGTCGAGCACGCTGGGCAGGTCGCCGCCGCGCGAATTGCGCAGCACCGCGATCTTGTTGACGTTGACGCTGAGCTTGGTCATCGCCGGCGAACCGCTTACGGCGCCGCGGCGTCGTCGCTGGCGGCGGCCGCGGCGCGGCGCGCCTCGGCCTGCTCGCGCAGGCGGCGCAGTTCGGCCGGGTCGATCATCGGCATCGCGTCGCGCTGGCTGGCATCGCCGATCTTGGCCACGTACCAGCCGCGTGCCCAGGCCAGTAGAAAGGCCAGCGCGGCCAGCAGGCTCACCACCAGCAACCACATGTGCGGCGTCGTGAACGCCAGAACGAAAGCACCCAGCGCGAGCGGCAGAAAGAGCCAGTACATGACGATCTCCCCAAGGATGGCGCAGTGTAGCGCCGCCGGGCGTGCCGGTTCCACGTGGTACCGCGGCCGGCGCGCGCCGCTCCCGGCGCCGGGGCGCCGCGCTTACAGCAGCGGCGAGGTCAGCCGCGCCACCGCCTCCGGCAGCCGGTAGCGCCACAGCGAGCGCTTGCGGTCGTCGCGTACGCGCACCGCATCGGCCATCTCCCCTTCCAGAAGCTCGGCCAGCTGCCGGGTCAGCCCGCGGTCGCGGAACAGCGTGGCGACCTCGAAATTGAGCCGGAAACTGCGGTTGTCGAAGTTGGCGCTGCCGACCAGGCACAGGTCCTCGTCGGTGATCAGCGCCTTGGTGTGCAGCATGCGCGGGCCGTACTCGTAGATCCGCACGCCGGCCTGCAGCAGTTCGTCGAAGTAAGAGCGCGCGGCCAAGGTCACCAGCCGCGAGTCGCTGCGCTTGGGCACCAGCAGGCGCACGTCCAGCCCGCCCAGCGCCGCCGAGGTCAGCGCCATGCGCGCGGCCTCGCCCGGCACGAAGTACGGCGTGACCAGCCACACCCGCCGTTGCGCCTCGTGGATCGCCGCCACCTGCAGGCGATGGATGCTCTCCCACGATGAATCCGGCCCCGACACCAGCACCTGCGCCTGGATCGTGCCGGCATCGCGGCTGGGCATGTCGCTGGGCCAGATCCGCGCCATGTCGAAGGCATCGCGGCCCTGGCGGGTGGCGTACAGCCAGTCCTCCACGAACACCAGCTGCAGGCTGCGCACCACGTGGCCTTCGCAGCGCAGGTGCAGGTCGCGGTAGGCGTCGGCGCGCAGCGCCTCGTTCTCCTCGTCGGTGACGTTGATGCCGCCGGTGAAGGCGATGCGGCCGTCGATCACCACGATCTTGCGGTGGGTGCGCAGGTTGACCCAGGGCCGCTTGAACTTGAACGGCCGCAGCAACTGGGTGGGATGGAACCAGGCCACCTCGGCGCCGGCCTCCAGCAGCGGCCGCAGGAAGCGCTTGCGCACCTGCGAGGAGCCGACCGCATCCAGCAGCAGGCGCACGCGCACGCCGGCGCGGGCGCGCTCGACCAGCGCGTCGCGGATGCGCGTGCCGGTGCGGTCGGGATTGAAAATGTAGTACTCCAGGTGCACGTGGTGCTGGGCGGCACCGATGTCGCGCACGATCGCCTCGTAGGTGGCGGCGCCGTCGACCAGCCACTGCACCGCGGTGGCCGAACTCGGCGCCAGGCCGGTGGTGGCCTGGGCGATCTTGGCCAGCTCGGTACAGTCGGCGTCGGGTGGGCACACGCTGCTGTAGTGCTCCATGCCCGAGCGCGAGCGGCCGCGGCGCAGGCGCTGCCGCTTCACCTTCTGCGGGCCCAGCAGGTAGTAGATGACGAAGCCCAGGTAGGGCAAGGCGGCCAGCGACAGCACCCAGCTCAGCGTCGCCGCCGGCTCGCGCTTCTGCAGCACGATCCAGCCGCTCAGCCACAGGATGTACAGCAGGTAGGCGGCGGTGAGGTAAGCGCCGATGTGCGGGATGCCGGTCAGCCGGTCCCAGGTGTTCTGCAGAGTCGCGATCACGAGCATCGGCGGATTCTAGAGGGTGACGCGGAGGTTGCGGCGAAGGCGATGCAGGCCCGGCACCGCGGCGACCGCCCGGATCGCGTGGGTTTGCTGTCTGGCGCGCTGGCAGCCATCCGCTCTGCGACCCTGCGCTGCACTGCGGGTGCATCACAGCGGGCGTTCGCGGCAACCGAGTGACGCCAAGGCGACGGCGTTCGCGTGCGCCTGCGACGAGGCCCCGGTTCGGCGAATGGCAGCGTCATCGCCGAAGAGCGACAGGCCGCCGGCCCGCCGTGGAACGTCGATATGCTGCGCCGCCGTGCGCAACGGGCGGAGGCGAGCCACGCTGCCTGCGTGGCCTGAAAGATTCAGCGCCGCCGTCGGTGCCGTCGCATCCGCCGAGACGCCTGCCGCGTAGCCTATGCCGATGAGCACCGCCATCAAGGGCCGCGGCGCCGGCAGCCATCTGCCGGGCCGCTTCGAACGGACCGTCAGCCAGGCCGAGGACGACGGCTGGCACACCGACGACAGCGAGGAATTCGCTGCCCCGCGCCTGCGCACCCAGGTGAGCGAGGAGACCGCACGCAGCATCATCAGCCGCAACCAGTCGCCGGATGTGGGGTTCGCGCAATCGGTGAACCCGTACCGCGGCTGCGAGCACGGCTGCAGCTACTGCTTCGCCCGCCCCAGCCACGCCTATCTGAACCTGTCGCCGGGGCTGGATTTCGAGACGCGGCTGTTCGCCAAGACCAATGCCCCAGAGCTGCTGCGCCGTGAGCTGGCCAAGCCCGGCTACGTGCCCAGCCCGATCGCGCTGGGCATCAACACCGACGCCTACCAGCCGATCGAGCGCAAGCTGCAGCTGACCCGGCGCCTGATCGAGGTCTTCGCCGAGACCCGCCACCCGTTTTCGCTGATCACCAAGAACGCGCTGGTCGAGCGCGACCTGGACCTGCTGGCGCCGCTGGCCCGCGACAACCTGGTCAGCGTGCACTTCTCCGTGACCTCGCTGGACCCGCGACTGTCGGCCAGGCTGGAGCCGCGCGCCTCGGCGCCGCACGCGCGGCTGCGGGCGATGCGTACGCTGCATGAGGCCGGCGTGCCGGTCGGGGTGATGGTGGCGCCGGTGATCCCGTGGATCAACGATCACGCCCTCGAAGCGGTGCTGGAGGCGGCCCGCGAGGCCGGTGCCGAGTCCGCCGGCTACGTGCTGCTGCGCCTGCCGCACGAGGTGGCGCCGCTGTTCCGCGACTGGCTGCAGGCGCACCATCCCGACCGCGCCGCGCACGTGATGAGCACGGTGCAGCAACTGCGCGGCGGCAAGGACTACGACAGCACCTTCGGCAAGCGCATGCGCGGCGAAGGCGTCTACGCCGACCTGCTGGCACGGCGCTTCGCGCTGGCGCACAAGCGGCTGGGTTATGCCGAGTCCCCGCGCCGCCGCCTGGACTGCAGCCACTTCGTCAAACCGTTGCCGCCGCGCCCGCCGTCGCCGCAGGGTGTGTTGTTTTGAGCGGGGATTGGGGATTCGGGATTCGTAATGGGGCAGGGATTCGGAATTCGGGATTGGGGATTAGCAAGAGCGGCGCGTCGCGGCGGCCCGACGCAGCCACTGCAATTCAGCCACCAAGAAAGCAGCTTTTACGAATCCCCAATCCCCACTCCCGAATCCCTGCTTTTGACGAATCCCCATTCCCCATTCCCTATTCCCTGCCGTAAAGCGCCTGCGCCGACTGGAACAGGATCCAGCTCGTCGCGATGAACTTGTCGCCGCGTTGCGGGCGGTTGCCGCGGTGGGTGTGGGTGAAGGCGGTCGGGGCGATCAGCAGGCTGCCGGCGCGCGGGACGATCTTGCGCTGCTGGAACAGGAACTCGGTCTCGCCCTCGTCGAAATCGTCGTTGAGGTACAGGGTCCACAGCAGGTGCCGGTGCAGGGTCTCGGCACTCGGATCGCGCGGGTACAGTTCGCAGTGCCAGTACGGATAGCCGCCCTCGCCCGCTTCGTACCACTGCAGGTTGATCGCGCCCGGGCGCAGGCAGGTGCGCGCCAGGTTGGACAGCGCGGCGTCGTCGAGCAGGGCGAAGT
>NZ_AQOI01000582.1:0-11190 GCF_000364665.1 Xanthomonas sp. SHU 199 | reverse complement strand
CGGCGCGGAGCCGGTGCGGCTGGCCGTCGGCGCCGGGCACCTGCAGCATCAGCGGCGAGATCAGGGTCTGCGGGTACTTGCGCAGGTAGCCGAGCAGCCCGCCGAACACGGCCTGCTGCAGCCGCTGTTCCACGTCGCGCCACGGTTCCAGGCCGCTGATGCGCAGGTCGCGGCTGCGCTTGAGCTCGGGAAACACGCCGCTGCCGACCTCGCCGGGCCGCAACTGGGTGCTGCCGCGCAGGCGGCGCAGGATGGCGGCGCAGTCCTCGCGGGACATGGCGCCATCGAACACTTCGATGAAATCGGGATGCAGGTCGGACATCGCGCGACCTTACCAGCGATTTCGCAGGGTTGCAGCCGCAGCGCAGCCGCTCCGTGCCACTGGCGCTTCGACGCGGCGGAACGCTCAGGCCAGCGGCGGCGGGTACGGATTGGCCTTGAGCAGCCGCGCCAGGTGCGCGGCGTTGCTGGCGGCGGTCTTGATGGTGTCGGCCAGCACCTTCGGCGTCTGCTTCAGGTCCTGGTAGTCGGTGCTGCCCATCGCCTCGCCGACCCAGTACGGCGGGCTGCCGGCGGCGACGCTGAAACCGAAGTCGGTCAGCCCCTGGTAGAGATCGGCACTGACCTTGTGCGCGCCATCCTCGTTGCCCACCACCGCGACCATGGCCACGCGGTTGAAGGTCGGATACACGCCGTCGTCGCCGATTTCGCCGAGGAACGCATCCATGCGCTCCAGGACGCGCTGCGCCAGGCTCGACGGATGGCCGACCCAGATCGGTGTGGCCAGCACGACGATGTCTGCGTCCAGCACGCGCTGGCGCAGCTGCGGCCAGGCATCGCCGTCGCCTTCGTCGGCACGTACGCCGGGGCGCACGTCGAAGTCGGCCACACGCGCCGAATCGCCCTGCACGCCGTGCGCAGCCAGTGCCTGCAGGATCTGATCCAGCAGGCGCTGGGTGGACGAGGGCGCAGTGCCGCGCTTGAGCGAGCAGTTCAGGCCGAAGGCGCGCAGGGACATGGTCCGACTCCGTCAGTAAAACGCCACTGTGGATCGAGCGCGATGGGCCTGACGTCGCGATGGCGTGCAAGGGTCGTGAGCGCTGCGGCACCGCAAACGTGCACCGAGCGCGGTCCGCCGCCGCGATCGCCCATCGCGCACCGACCAGGCGTGCAGGCGTTGTCGATGGCTAGGAGCGCTTGGATGACCCGGGCGTGCCGCGGATCGCGATGCCCAGCAGCGCCAGCCACACCGCCAGCGCCAGCAGGGTCGGCAGCTCGAAGCGGCTGGAGTTGTACAGGGTGAAGCTGCGGGCGGCGAAGAACAGCAGCGTCCACAGCGCCAGGTTGACCAGCACGATCCGCCGCCGCCAGCGGTGGCGGGTGAACAGCGCGATGACGGTGGGCATCAGCGCGACCGGTGCGGTGGCGAAGAAGAACAACACGACGAGGGTCTGGTTCATGGGGTTCCTCCCGCCCGGGACGACCAGGTGCACGCGACGACCGCCGGCGGTCAACGCGCTCTGCTGGCGCCGGACGCCGCTACCCTACCGCAGCCAGGGCGTCAGGCAACCGCCGGCACGTCGCCAGCGGCGTGAAGGAGCGGTGTCGCAGCGGACGCACGGTCGTGCGTCATGACGAGTGCCGCTCCCACGCCTCAGTGCGCCGCACTCGCTGGCCAGACCCGATCGACCAGGTCGCCGATTTCGATCGGCGACTGTTCGCGTTCCGCAGCACGCTGTCAGGCCGCTGGCGATGGACCTTGGCGCTGTGTCGGCGGCGCGTCCCACAACGTGACGTTGAGCGCGAACACCACCACACCGCCCTTGGCCTGGAATGGCGGTACCCGCTCCAGAGCGGTGATCAGCGTGTTTGCCACCGCATCGGGCAGTGCAGGTGTCACATCCAGCCAGACCCGGGACCGGCCGCCAGGACGGACCGCCACGGCCACGAAGCCGGCGGCCGGTCGGGGTGTGGCGACCCGCACCAGTTCGCGCGACGCCGTGGCATTGAGCGCTTTCACATATGCCGCCAGGTCTTCGACGCTCTCGGCGCGATCGCGCATCACCGATTCCGGCTGCAGCAGCATGAGGTTCTGCATGCGAAAGGGTTCGGCGGCCGACAGCGCTCCGCTCGACATCATCGCCACCAGCATCAGGCACCAGCGCATCGGAACCTCCCTGTTCGTCTTGATCGGCGCATCCTGCCGCATCGCCGCGCGCCCGGCCAGGGACGCGGCAAGCGTCGGGGATCAGTACAGCAGATCGACGTAGTGGATCTTCTTCGCGCCGAAACCGCCACAGCCCTCGCTGGTCGTGTACTGCAGCACGACCTGGGTCCTGGACGTGGCGGCGGAGAGAATGGCCGAATACTTTTCCTTGGCGATGGCGTCCGCGGAAAAATCGATCACCCAGCGTCCATCGGACGCGCACTCGTTGTTGGTCGGCTGGTTCTCCAGCCAGACCGAAGCGTAGTTGGATTCGACCACGACGCGGGTGATCTTCCCCTGCTGCGTGGTGTCGGCACAGGCCACACCCGAGACGAGCAGCAGCAACAGCCCGAAGACATGTTTCATTGCATTTCCCCTGTTTGAGTTTTCTACCGCCATCGGCGTTGCGGCAGTGAGCGCACATCGTCGAGCCAAGACCGCCCCGAAGCGACTGCGCCGCTACAGGACGATCCCCCCAATCGCAATGTGCCGCCTGTAGCGGCCTCCCCTTGCACCCACCGCGACCATGCCGGCGATGCTGCACCGAGGATACGACAGCGCTGGCGACAGCCGCCATCGTCCAGAGCCCCCGGACGCGCGGCTGCCGCGCCACCACGCTCAGCCGTGGTGGCTGTCGTGCTCCAGGTGATACCGCACCGCCTCGGCCACTTCGTTCTTCGAGCCCAGGAACACCGGCACGCGCTGGTGCAGTTGCTCCGGTTGCAGGCCGAGGATGCGTGCGCGGCCGGTGCTGGCGGCGCCGCCGGCCTGCTCCACCAGCATGCCCATCGGGTTGGCTTCGTACATCAGCCGCAGCTTGCCGGCCTTGCCCGGGTCTTTCTTGTCCCAGGGATAGATGAAGATGCCGCCGCGGGTGAGGATGCGGTGCACGTCGGCGACCATGCTGGCGATCCAGCGCATGTTGAAGTTCTTGCCGCGCACGCCCTCGCTGCCGGCCAGCAGGTCGGCCACGTACTGCTGCATCGGCGCTTCCCAGTGGCGCTGGTTGGACATGTTGATCGCGAACTCGGCGGTGTCCTCGGGGATGCGCATGTCGGCCTGGGTCAGCAGGAAGCTGCCCTCCTCGCGCTCCAGGGTGAAGGCGTGGGTGCCGTGGCCCAGGGTCAGCACCAGCATCGTGCTGGGGCCGTAGATGCAGTAGCCGGCGGCGACCTGCGCGGTGCCCGGCTGCAGGAAGTGCTCGTCGCCGGGCTTGTCGGTGCCTGGGGGCGCGCGCAGCACCGAGAAGATGGTGCCGACCGAGACGTTGACGTCGATGTTGGAGCTGCCGTCCAGCGGATCGAACAGCAGCAGGAAATCGCCGCTGGGGTATTTGTCGGGCACCGGCTGGCAGTGGTCCATCTCTTCCGAAGCGCAGGCGGCGAGGTGGCCGCCCCAGGCGTTGGCTTCGAGCAGGATGTCGTTGCTGAGCACGTCCAGCTTCTTCTGCGCTTCGCCCTGCACGTTGCCGGTGCCGGCATCGCCGAGCACGCCGCCCAGGGCGCCCTTGCTGACCGCGATGGAGATGCGCTTGCAGGCGCGGGACACGATCGTGATGAGCTGGCGCAGCTCCGGGCCGATACGCCCGGCATGCTGTTCTTCGATCAGGAAGCGGGTCAGCGACGTTCGCGACATGGGCAGGACGGCCTTGCGTGAGAAGGGGGCCGCCATTGTCGCGGGTTGCGCCGCAGATTTCGATCAACGGTGTTCCGCGACCATGCCGGCGCGGGCCGACACGGCCCCCAAGCAGGCGCAAAAAAGCCGGAAGCGCAGGCGCTTCCGGCTCGGTGCGGGACCGCAGGGCTCAGCCCTTGTGCACGGTCGCCACGGCCTGGGTCACGTAGTCCAGGTTCTTCTGGCTCAGCGCAGCCACGCAGATGCGGCCTGTGCCGACCGCGTAGATGCCGAACTCCTCGCGCAGCCGGTCCACCTGCGCCTTGCTCAGGCCCGAGTAGGAGAACATGCCGGCCTGCTGCTGGATGAAGCCGAACTCCGGCGCGCCCAGGGCGGCCAGCTTCTGCACCATGCCGGCGCGCAGGGCGTGGATGCGCTCGCGCATCTCGGTCAGTTCCTGCTCCCACATCGCGCGCAGTTCCGGGCTGTTGAGCACCCCGGCGACCAGCGCGGCGCCGTGCGTGGACGGGCTGGAGTAGATGGTGCGGATGATGCGCTTGACCTGCGACTGCACCGCCTTGCTCTCGGCGGCGTTGGCCGAGACCACCGACAGCGCGCCGACGCGCTCGCCGTACAGCGAGAACGACTTGGAGTAGGAACTGGCGACCACGTAGTTGTCGATGCCGACCTCGGCCAGCAGGCGCACCGCGTAGGCGTCGGCGTCGATGCCCTTGTCGAAGCCCTGGTAGGCGATGTCCACGAACGGGAACAGGTTGCGTTCCTTCAGCAGCTCGGCCACGGTGCGCCACTGCGCCTGGCTCAGGTCGGCGCCGGTCGGGTTGTGGCAGCACGCGTGCAGCAGCACCACGCTGCCGGGGGCGAGCTGGCGCAGGTCGGCGAGCATGCCGTCGAAATTCAGGCCGTGGCTGGCCGGATCGAAATAGGTGTACTCGACCACGTCGAAGCCGGCGGCACCGAACACGGCGCGGTGGTTCTCCCAGCTCGGGTTGCTGATGGCGATGGTCGAGGTGGACAGCAGCTTCTTCAGCAGGTCCGCGCCCACCCGCAGCGCACCGCTGCCGCCGATGGTCTGCGAGGTGGCGACGCGGCCGGCGGCCAGCAGCGGCGACTCGGCGCCGAACAGCAGCTTCTGCGTGGCCAGGTCGTAGGCGGGCAGGCCGTCGATCGGCAGGTAGCCGCGCGGCCTGGCGTCCTGCGCCAGTTGCTGTTCGATCTGCTGCACCGCGCGCAGCAGCGGGATGCGGCCGTTTTCGTCGTAGTAGATGCCCACGCCCAGGTTGACCTTGGTCGGGCGGGAGTCGGCGTTGTAGGCCTCGGTCAGGCCCAGGATCGGGTCGCCTGGGACCTGTTCCACGTTTGCAAAGAAGGACACGGCGGTACTCGTTCGGTGGCGGAGGTGGGGGCCGGAAGGACCGGAGCCGGCGCGGTCAAACACCTCATCCTAACAAACGCTGCCGCGCTTGGCCGGGTGCGGCCGGGCGGCAGTTGGGCGATGATGGGCCATGTCATCTTCCCTGCCCTCCGCCCTGCTCTGCGGGGCCTGCGTCCTGGCGCTGTCGTCCCTGGTCCACGCCGCTCCCGGCGAGGATCCGGCCACCACCTTGCCAGTGCTCCAGGTCCAGGCCGCCCGCGTCGGCGGCGTGGCCGATTTCGACCTGCCGGCGTCGCTGACCACGACCGGCCTGGGCGACAGCGACCGCCTCGGCGTGCAGGCGTCCGAGGCGCTGGTCGGGGTGCCCGGCCTGCTCGCGCGCGATCGCCAGAACTATGCGCAGGACACCCAGCTGTCGATCCGCGGCTTCGGCGCGCGCTCGGCGTTCGGCGTGCGCGGGGTGCGCCTGCTGCTGGACGGCATCCCGGCGACGATGCCGGACGGCCAGGGCCAGCTGTCCAACTTCAACCTGTTCGGCAGCGAGCGCGTCGAGGTGCTGCGCGGGCCGTTCTCGGCGCTGTACGGCAACTCTTCCGGCGGCGTGGTGCAGCTGTGGAGCGCCGACGGCCAGCCGGACGATCCGTGGCGGCTGCGCAGCGCGATCGGCAGCCACGGCACCGCCGCCCTCAGCGCGCAGGCGCTGGGCCAGCAGGGGGACGTCCACTACAACCTGGCGGCCACCCATTTCAGCACCGACGGCTACCGCGACCATAGCCACGCCCAGCGCACCACCTTCAACGCCAAGATCGGCATCGACCTGGCGCCCGGGCGGCGCCTGGACCTGCTGCTCAACGCGCTGGAGGCGCCCGATGCGCAGGATCCGCTGGGCCTGAGCCGCGCCCAGGTCGCCGCCGACCCGCGCCAGGCCACCGCCGCCGCCGGCCAGTTCGACACCCGCAAGTCCGCCCGCCAGGTGCAGGCCGGCGCGATCTTCACCCAGCAGGTGGACCAGCAGACCTGGCGGCTGATGGGCTACGCCGGGCGCCGCGACGTCACCCAATACCTCTCGGTCCCGGTGGGCGCGCAGAGCAACCCGCTCAATGCCGGCGGCGTGATCGACCTGGACGGCGACTACGGCGGCCTCGACGCGCGCTGGGCCTGGCAGGGCGAACTGGGCGGCCGCCCGTTCCAGTTCACCGTCGGCGCCAATGCCGACCGCCAGCAACAGCACCGCACCGGCTACGAGAACTTCGTCGGCAGCACGCTCGGGGTGAAGGGCCGGCTGCGCCGCGACCAGCAGGACCGGGTGGAGAACGTGGACCAGTTCGCCCAGGCCTGGTGGCAGTTCGCCGAGCGCTGGTCGCTGCTGGCCGGGCTGCGCCACAGCCAGGTGCGGTTCCGCTCGAACGACGCCTACATCGTCGGCCGCAATCCCGACGACAGCGGCCGCACCGACTATGCCGCGACCACGCCGGTGGCCGGGCTGGTGTTCCGCGTCACCGACGACCTGCGGCTCTACGCCTCGGCCGGGCGCGGGTTCGAGACCCCGACCTTCAACGAGCTGGGCTACCGCCGCGACGGCGGCGCCGGCCTGGCGCTGGACCTGGACGCCGCGCGCAGCCAGAACCTGGAACTGGGCGCGAAGTGGCGCAACGCCGCCGGCGCCCGTTGGGACGCGGCGCTGTTCCGCGCCACCACCGAGGACGAGCTGGCGGTGGCCAGCAACACCAACGGCCGCAGCACCTATCGCAACATCGGCCGCACCCGCCGCCAGGGCGCCGAGACCAGCCTGACCCTGCCGCTGGGCGCCAGCGCGCAACTGCAGATGGCCTACACCTGGCTGCAGGCGACGGTGCGCCAGGCCTACCTGACCTGCGCCAGCAGCGGCTGCGCGACGCCGACCGCGGTGGTGGCCGCCGGCACGCGCCTGCCCGGCGTGCCGCAGCAGCAACTGTTCGCGCGCTGGCAGTGGCAGCCGCGCGCCTGGCAATTCGCGGTGGAGGGCGTGGCCGCCGGCGACACCGTGGTCAACGACCTGGCCAGCGAGGCCGCGCCCGGCTACGCCCTGCTCAACCTGGAAGCGGCGCGGCGCTGGACCACCGCGCACGGCACCCTGCGCACCTTCGCGCGCATCGACAACGCGTTCGATCGCCGCTACATCGGCTCGGTCATCGTCAACGACGGCAACGGCCGTTACTACGAGCCGGGCCCCGACCGCAGCTACACGGTCGGCTTGCAGTGGGACTTGCCGCACTAGCCGCGAACGCCCGCCGGTCTGGCTAGGCTTCGCGCGCGGCTGCGCACCTGCTTGGTTCTGGCGACCACTCGGCGATGGCCTGCCGCAGCTGTTCGCCGATGACGGTCGATGCGTTCATCAGCATCTGCAGCTGTCGAACGACAGCAAGTGCGAGGCGCAGATGCAGCGCGAGGCGAACGCGATAGCGGCACTGCGGGAGAAGGCGTCTGGCAGCCGCGTGTGAAGCATCGGAGGCGATGCCGCGCCTGGCATGAGCGAACGCCAGGTGCCGCGCGTCTACGCGCTGCGCCGCGCATGCAAGTCGTCTACCAAACGCACTGCACCTGTCTACGCGAACCGGCGGCGGACGCTGGCGGCGTTCTTCGCGGCGGCGCTAGCGTAATGCCACCCCCGCAGACCGCCACGCCTCTCCAGGAGACGCACCATGAGCACATCCGACGACAGCCGCGACAACGCCGGCACCAAGAGCAAACCCGCGCTGGCGGAAGGCGTCAGCGCCACGCCGTACCAAGGCACCTTCACGGTGGTCAATTGCACCGGCCAGACGATCAACAACGTCAGCGTCAAGCACACCTGCGGCAACTACATGGATCCGGCCGCTTCGGCGTCGCTGCCGCCGGGCGGTACGATCGCCTCCGTGCCGCTGCGGGCGCAGACCGGCTCCAACGACTACTGGAACCTGTCGTTCCAGATGAGCGACGGCAGCTCGCGTAGCCGCAACAGCAAGCAATGCAACTACGTGCAGAGCGATGCGCCGGGGACCTGCATCATCGCGCTGTACGCCAGCAGCTTCAGTGTGCTGACGCCGGTCAGCTCACCGTGCATGAACAACAGCTACGACTGAGCGATCGCATGCCCGGCCGCTGCTGTCGCGACGTCGGCAGCGGCAGGGCATTGCCCGCGGTGGCGAGCGTGTGCCGCGCCACGCAGCGTGCGGGCGCAGCGACATCGCGACCGCCGTCCGCGTCAACTGCGCATGATCGATACCCCGCCGTCGACCAGCATCGCGCTGCCGGTCACGAACGCGGCTTCGTCCGAGGCCAGGAACAGCGCGGCCCGTGCCAGTTCGTCCGGCTGCGCCAGGCGTTTGAGCGCATGCAGCTGCGCGACCTGCGCCAGCGCTTCCGCCGTGCCGTTCATCGCCTCCGCCATCGGCGTGTGCGTGCCGCCCGGCAGCAAGGCGTTGACCCGGATCGCCTGCGGTCCGAACTCTGCTGCCAGCGCCTGGGTCAGGCCGATCAGGCCGGCCTTGCTGGCGGCATAGGCGGCGGTGCACGGGAAGCCGACGGTGTGGCCGACGAAGGTCGAGGTGAAGATCAGCGACCCGCCGCCGCGTGCCAGCATCGCCGGAATCTGATGCTTGGCGCCGAAGAATGCGCCGCTGAGATTGGTATCGAGCGCGTCGCGCCAGGCCTGCGCCTGCAGCTGCGTGGTCGGCACCAGCGTGCCGAGGGTGCCGGCGTTGTTGAAGCCGATGTCCAGCCCGCCGAAGCGCGTGTTCGCCAGCGCCACCAACGCCTGCGCATAGGCCTCCTCGCGGACGTCGCCGGCCAGCCACGCGGCCTGGCCGCCGGCGTCCTCGATCTCCGCGGCGAGCGTCTGCAGCAGCGCACCGCGGCGCGCGCCCAGCACTACGCAGGCGCCTTTGCGCGCGAACAGGTGTGCGGCGGCGTGGCCGATGCCGGAACTGGCGCCGGTGATGAGCGCGATCTTGCCGTGCAAGCGTTGCATGTGAAGCTCCATGGTTGCGAAGGAGCCTGGAGCATCGCCGGCAGCACCGCGCGCTGCTCGCCGTGTTCGGACGCGGCAGTCGTGGGCGATGTGTTCGGTCAGAAAGAGGTCATGGATGCGAGAGCGGTTTCCAACCGATGAGGGTTCTGTGGCAGGGCTGTCGCGGCGAAAGGGCGCTCCAGCCGCGCGCGTTGCTGCGGTTCGGTGGAAACCGCGCTGCGCTGTAGGAGCAGCGTCAGCCGCGACTGACATGACCGATAACGCCGTGTCGCGGCTGCAGCCGCTCCTACGGGACGTGCGACGTCGACGACCGCGTAAGGCGCAGCCGGCGATATGCCGCGTCAGTGCGTCCCCAACTGCAGCCGTCGGTACAGCGTGCTGCGGCTGATGCCGAGCCGGCGTGCGGCCTGCGAGACGTTGCCGTTGCAGGCATCCAGGGCCTGGCGCATGGCGCCGAGCGCGAGACTGTCGAGGTCGGCATCGGGCAACGGCATCGCGGTGCCGCCGTTGCTGCCCTGCTCTCCCGCGCGCACGCCGGGCAGATAGGCCGGCAAGGCGTCGATATCGACCAGCGCATCCGCTTCGCTCAACGCCACCAGGATGCGCAGGCACGCCACCAGCTGGCGCAGATTGCCCGGCCACGCGTAGGCGCTCAGCGTCGCCAGAGCGGCCTCGGTCAGGCGCCTGCCCTGGCCAAGCCGCGCCCACAGCTCGGCGACGAGCGCGCGTCGGTCCGGATGCGCACGCAGTGCCGGAATCTGCACGCAGTGGTGGGCGATGCGGTAGTACAGATCGGGCCGGAAGCGCTGCTCGGCCATCGCCGCGTCCAGGTCGCGGTGGGTGGCGCAGACCAGGGCGAAATCCAGCTTCACCGGCTTGCCGCCGCCCAGCGGCAGCAGTTCGCGTTCCTGCAGCACGCGCAGCAGCCGCGGCTGCAAGGCCAGCGGCATGTCGCCGATCTCGTCCAGGAACAGCACGCCGCCGTCGGCCTGGCGCAGCAGGCCCGGGTTGCCGTGCTTGCGCGCGCCGGTGAAGGCGCCATCCTCGTAGCCGAACAGTTCCGCTTCGATCAGTCCCTCGGGCAGCGCCGCGCAGTTGACCGCCACGAACGGGCGCCCGGCGCGGGCGCTGCGCCGGTGCAATTCGCGCGCGAACACTTCCTTGCCGGTGCCGGTCTCGCCCTGCACCAGCACCGGCAGTTGCGCATCGAGCACGCGCCGCGCGCGTTCCAGCGCCAGTTCCTGCGCCGCGTCGAACAGCGGCGCGTCGGACGCCGCCGCCGCCGAAGGCCGCGATGACGCGGTTATGGTGATCGGCGCCTGCTGCGGGCGTCGCCGCGGACGATCGTCGGCCGGGCTGTCGATGCGTCCGTGCAGCGCCCGCCCCTGCAGGTCGAACACGCTGCCCTGCTGGCGCAGCCGCGACAGCGGCTCTTCGAACAGCGCTTCGTAGGGCGCGCGGCCGAGTTCGTGGCGCTCCAGCCCGAACAGCCGCAACCCGGCCTGGTTGGCGGCCACCAGGCGGCCGTTGCGGAACGCCAGCAGCGCTTCGCGCGCCGTGCCGAGCAGCGCCGGGTCGTGGTGCACGCGCAGCAGTTCGCAGCCGGGAATGCCGTCGTCGAAATAGCGGTGTTCGATGTTGGCCACCGCCATCCGCGCCAGTGCCAGCGCATGCATGTGCTGCACGCTGGCGTCGCCGGAGATGTCGAGCACGCCGGCTAGGGCGCCGTACGGATCGAAGATCGGCACCGCCGCGCAACTGAGGATCTGGTGCGGGGCGAAGTAGTGTTCGCCACCGCGCACTTCCACCGAACGGCTTTCGACGATGGCGGTGCCGATGGCGTTGGTGCCGACCTGGGGTTCGCTCCAGCATGCGCCGGGCATCAGCGCCACCCTGCCCGCCTTGTCGAGGAAGCGCGGGCTGCCTTCGGCGTCGAGGATCCAGCCGGCCTCGTCGGTGAGCAGCACGATGCTGCCGGTGGCCGCGGCG
>NZ_AQOI01000581.1:0-7601 GCF_000364665.1 Xanthomonas sp. SHU 199 | reverse complement strand
GGCCAGGCCTTCCAGTTCGGCGCGGGCCAGCCGCCACAGCCGCTCGTGCGCCTCGCGCAGGGCGCGCAGGCGCGAGGCTTCCAGCGGTTCGATCGCCGGCTTGGCGTCCGCGGCCAGGCCCAGGCGCTGGCAGCGCTGCCACGACTGCAGGATGGTGTCGGGCACCTGCCCGACCGGCGCGCCGCCGCGTTCGAAGAAGGCCCGCCGGGCCTGGCCGAGTTGGTGTTGCGAGGGGTGCTGCGCCATGTCCGGCTCCGCTGTCGCAGATTGCGACACCTGGTGATACGGGTGTTCCGATAAACAGCACATCCGCAGGCGCGGCGCAATCGACAGACGTGACGCGACGCAGCAAAACCGCAGGGGGTGCGTCGGTGTGTCGCGGTGCGACCGGGTGACGCGGCGCAGCACGCAAAACCTGGCATCGGACTTGCGCTTGTGCAGCTACCCGGACGGGCCTGCCCTGTCCTTCTCGACCGCCGAAGGAGACACCACGATGAATGCCGTCAGCACCGCCAAGCCGCATGCCACCGATCCGCAGTCCATCTTCAAGTCGCGCTACGGCAACTTCATCGGCGGCAAGTGGGTGGAGCCGAAGAGCGGGCAGTATTTCGACAACAGCACGCCGATCACCGGCAAGGTGTTCACCGCGGTGGCGCGCTCCAACGCCGAGGACATCGAGGCGGCGCTGGACGCCGCGCACGCCGCCAAGGACGCCTGGGGCAAGAGCTCCAGCACCGAGCGCAGCAACGTGCTGCTGAAGATCGCCGACCGCATCGAGCAGAACCTGGAGCTGCTGGCCTATGCCGAGACCTGGGACAACGGCAAGCCGGTGCGCGAGACGCTCAACGCCGACGTGCCGCTGTGCGTGGACCACTTCCGCTACTTCGCCGGCGCGGTGCGCGCCCAGGAAGGCGGCATCTCCGAGATCGACCACGACACCATCGCCTACCACTTCCACGAGCCGCTCGGCGTGGTCGGCCAGATCATCCCGTGGAACTTCCCGCTGCTGATGGCGTGCTGGAAGCTGGCGCCGGCGCTGGCCGCCGGCAACTGCGTGGTGATGAAGCCGGCCGAGCAGACCCCGGCCTCGATCCTGGTGCTGATGGAGGTGATCGGCGACCTGCTGCCGCCGGGCGTGCTCAACGTGGTCAACGGGTTCGGCCTGGAGGCGGGCAAGCCGCTGGCCAGCAACCCGCGCATCGCCAAGATCGCCTTCACCGGCGAGACCACCACCGGCCGGCTGATCATGCAGTACGCCAGCCAGAACCTGATCCCGGTGACGCTGGAGCTGGGCGGCAAGTCGCCCAACATCTTCTTCGCCGATGTGATGGCCGAGGACGACGACTTCCTCGACAAGGCGGTGGAAGGTTTCGTGCTGTTCGCCTTCAACCAGGGCGAGGTCTGTACCTGTCCGTCGCGCGCGCTGATCCAGGAGTCGATCTACGAGAAGTTCATGGAGAAGGTGCTCAAGCGGGTGGCGGCGATCAAGCAGGGCAATCCGCTCGATCCCAATACCATGGTCGGCGCGCAGGCCTCCAGCGAGCAGTTGGAGAAGATCCTGTCCTACATCGACATCGGCAAGCAGGAAGGCGCCGAGGTGCTGATCGGCGGCGAACGCAACGCGCTGGATGGCGAGCTGGCCGGCGGCTTCTACGTCAAGCCGACGGTGTTCAAGGGCCACAACAAGATGCGCGTGTTCCAGGAGGAGATCTTCGGCCCGGTGGTGTCGGTGACCACCTTCAAGGACGAGGCGGACGCGCTGGCGATCGCCAACGACACGCTGTACGGGCTGGGCGCCGGCGTGTGGAGCCGCGATGCCGCGCGGCTGTACCGCATGGGCCGCGCGATCCAGGCCGGGCGGGTGTGGACCAACTGCTACCACGCCTATCCGGCGCATGCCGCGTTCGGCGGCTACAAGCAGTCGGGCATCGGCCGCGAGAACCACAAGATGATGCTCGACCACTACCAGCAGACCAAGAACCTGCTGGTCAGCTACTCGCCGAAGGCGCTGGGCTTCTTCTGACCCGCCGGGCAGGGCGGCGGCACGCTGCCGGCGTGCCGTCGTCCGCCTGCGAACTGATCTGGATCAAGGCACTCCGTCGCCGGTCGCGCGATGGTGACAGTACCCGTTTTTCTCAGGAGCGTTGCGATGGACAAGACGATGAAAGCCGCCGTGGTGCGTGAGTTCGGCAAGCCATTGGTGATCGAGGAAGTGAAGGTGCCGCGGCCGCAGGCCGGCGACATCCTGGTCAAGATCGAAGCCTGCGGCGTGTGCCATACCGACCTGCATGCGGCCGAGGGCGACTGGCCGGTGAAACCGAACCCGCCGTTCATCCCCGGCCACGAGGGCGTGGGCCATGTGGTGGCGGTCGGCGCCGGCGTGGACCACGTCAGGGAAGGCGATCGCGTCGGCATTCCGTGGCTGTACTCGGCCTGCGGCCATTGCGAGCATTGCCTGGGCGGCTGGGAAACCCTGTGCGAGGCGCAGCAGAACACCGGCTACTCGGTCAACGGCGGCTTCGCCGAATATGCGCTGGCCAATGCCAACTACGTCGGCCACCTGCCGAAGAACATCGGCTTCGTCGAGGTCGCGCCGATCCTGTGCGCTGGCGTCACCGTGTACAAGGGCCTGAAGGTCACCGACACCCGGCCCGGCAACTGGGTGGTGATCTCCGGCATCGGCGGTCTCGGCCACATGGCGGTGCAGTACGCCAAGGCGATGGGCCTGAACGTGGCCGCGGTCGACGTGGACGACGCCAAGCTGGCGCTGGCCACGCGCCTGGGCGCGACGGTGACGGTGAATGCGCGCACCACCGATCCGGTCGCGTACCTGAAGAAGGAAATCGGTGGCGCGCACGGTGCGCTGGTCACCGCGGTGTCGCCGAAGGCGTTCGAGCAGGCCATCGGCATGGTCCGCCGCGGCGGCACCGTCTCGCTCAACGGGTTGCCGCCGGGCCAGTTCCCGCTGGACATCTTCGGCATGGTGCTCAACGGCGTGACCGTGCGCGGCTCGATCGTCGGCACGCGCCTGGACCTGCAGGAATCGCTGGAATTCGCCGAGCAGGGCAAGGTCGCCGCGACCGTGGCCACCGACACCCTGGACAACGTCAACGACGTGTTCACGCGCATGCACGCCGGCAAGATCGAAGGCCGCATCGTGCTGGACATGGCCGCCTGATGGACGCGTCCGCGCCCGCTGACGCGCTGCCGCCGCAGGTGCTGGCGACGCTGCCGGCCCTGCAGCTGATCGCCAAGCTGCGGGCGCGGCACGGCGCGCTGCTGTTCCACCAGTCGGGCGGCTGCTGCGATGGTTCCTCGCCGATGTGCTACCCGCAGGACGACTTCATCGTCGGCGACCGCGACGTGCTGCTCGGCGAGATCGGGCAGGCGCCGTTCTACATCAGCCCCTCGCAGTTCGCCTACTGGAAGCACACCCAGCTGATCATCGACGTCGTGCCCGGCCGCGGCGGCATGTTCTCGCTGGAGAACGGCGAGGGCGTGCGCTTCCTGGTGCGCTCGCGGCTGTTCAGCGACAGCGAGTACGCCGCGCTGGAGGCGGCGGGGAAGGTGTAGTGGCGGAAGGCACGCGGTGCAGCGAGATCTTCTGCACCGTGTTTCCGATCGTGTCGATGGAAGCGCTCACCTCCGCCCCTCCTTGTGGGAGGGACTTCAGTCCCGACTGCAGTGCAGTCGGACGCGCCGATGATGTCGCTCATCGCGGCTGATGTTGCAGTCGAGATTTGTTGAGGTGCCCTGAAATCACTTCCACACTGATGCTGGTCTAACGCCAGACTTCGATGCGCTACGACGCCTTCGGCGCCTTCGCCGGCACGAACGGCGACACCGGGTCGCTGGCGGGGAAGGTCTCTTCCAGGGCTTCGTCCTGGTTGGCGTCGGCATGCCGTCCGTGCGCGGTGTCCGGCGTGGAGTGCGCCGGCGTGTCCGGCGGGGCAGGGCGGTTCTCGCCGGTGCGCGGTTCGTGTTCGACGATGGTCTCGGGGCGGTCGCCGGCGCCGCGGTCTTCGCGGTCCTGCGTCTGGCGCTTGCCGCGCTGTTCGCCGGGGACGGGCGCGGCCTGGCGCAGCGGATCGGTGGGCGTGGACATGTCCGGTTCCTCCAGGGAATGGCGGAGGTCCAGTTCACCGCCGGCGCGGTGAAGCCATTGCGAATCGCGCATCCTCCACGGATCGGTCACGGGTCGCTAACGGCGGCAGCGCTACTGCTGCGCATCCCCCCGCCGACGTTGCCGCCCGGAGCCCTGCCATGCGCCCCAGCGACCGCCCCGACCCGCTGCTGTTCAACGCCCATCTGGATCCCTTGCCGAGCGCTTCGCCGCCGCGCCGCCGTGGTGCGGCACTGCGTCCGCACGACGCACCGGACTACCGCCGCTACAGCCTGGCCGACTACCGCCAGCGCCGCGCCCGCCACCGCACGCCGTGGCGCGACCTGTGCCCGGCCTACGCCTTCGCCCTGCAGACCCATGCCCGCGGCTGGCCGCGCGGGCCCGTTGCCGAGACCGAGGACGAACTGGCCGCGCACTGGGACCTGATGCGTGGCGACTCGCGGCTGGACTGGACCCAGGCGCGGCAGGTGATCGAGGATGCCTGGCAGGCGCTGGATCACCTGCCGGCGCAGGCCGCCGGCGTGGAGGCGCACTGATGCCGCGCCCGATCTGGACCGGCACGCTGTCCTTCGGCCTGCTCAACGTGCCGGTGTCGCTGATGTCCGGCGAACGCCGGATCGACCTGCACTTCCGCATGCTCGACGCGCGCGACAAGCGCCCGATCCGCTTCGAGCGGGTCAACGCCGACACCGGCGAGGAAGTGCCGTGGAAGGACATCGTCAAGGCCTACGAATACAGCAAGGGCAACTACGTGGTGGTCGAGCAGCAGGACATCGCCTCGGCCGCACCGGAAAGCCACGAGACGGTGGAAGTGGAGGCCTTCGTCGACGCCGCCGAGATCGACCTGCGCTATTTCGAGAAACCCTACGTGCTGGTGCCGGGCAAGAAGGCCGAGAAGGGCTACGTGTTGCTGCGCGAGACCCTGCGCAACACCGGCAAGGTCGGCATCGCGCGGGTGGTGATCCGCACCCGCGAGTATTTGTCGGCGGTGATGCCGCTGCAGGATGCGCTGGTGCTGATCCTGCTGCGCTACCCGCAGGAACTGGTCGACCTGGACGACTACATGCTGCCCAGCGGCAAGGCCGCCGACTACCGGATCAGCGCCAAGGAAACCGAGATGGCGGCGCAGCTGATCGATTCGATGTCCGGGCGCTGGGACCCCGATGCCTACCACGACGAGTTCCGCGAGCGACTGCACGCGGTGATCCAGAAACGGATCAAGGCGCAGGAGGGCACCACCCAGGTCGACGAGGATGCCGAGGCGCCGCAGCGCGAGGACGCCACCACCAACGTGGTCGACTTCATGTCGCTGCTGCAGAAGAGCCTGGACGCCAAGAAGCGCACGCCGGCCAGGCAGGACGAGCGCGTGCCGGTGCGCAAGACCGCGGCGAAGAAGAGCGGCAAGCCGGCCAAGAGCGCGGCCGGCAAGGCCAAGAAGGCGACGCGCGCCAAACCGGCGGCGGCCAAGAAGGCCAAGCCGGCTGCGCGCAAGGCCCCGGCACGACGCAAGGCCGGCTAGGGCAGGTCGGTCGCGGCGGTGCCAGGGCTGCCGCGACCGCTTTACGCCGAGACCATTCCCTCGCGCGTCACCTGCGCCAGCGACTCGCGCGAAATCGCCGCGATCGACTTGGCGCCGGTCAGGGTCATCGCCACCTGCATCTCCTTCTCGATCAGGCTCAGCAGATGCTCCACGCCGGCCTGGCCGGCGGCGGCCAGCGCGTAGACGAAGGCGCGGCCGAGCAGCACGGTGTCGGCGCCCAGCGCCAGCATGCGCACCACGTCCAGGCCGTTGCGCACGCCGGAGTCGGCCAGGATCTTCAGCTCTCCCTTCACCGCATCGGCGATCGCCGGCAACGCCCGCGCGCTGGACAGCACGCCGTCGAGCTGGCGCCCGCCATGGTTGGAAACGACGATGCCGTCGGCGCCGAACCGCACCGCATCGCGCGCATCGTCCGGATCGAGGATGCCCTTGATCACCATCGGCCCGGTCCAGAACTCGCGGATCCACTCCAGGTCCTTCCACGAAATCGACGGATCGAAGTTGGCGCCGAGCCAGCCGATGTAGTCGGCCAGCCCGGTGGGATGGCCGCGGTAGGTGGAGATGTTGCCCAGATCGTGCGGGCGCCCGCGCAGGCCCACGTCCCAGGCCCAGCGCGGATGGGTGACGGCCTGCAGCATGCGCCGCAGCGGCGCGTTGGGGCCGCTCATGCCCGAATGCGCGTCGCGGTAGCGCGCGCCCGGCACCGGCATGTCCACGGTGAACACCAGGGTGGTGACGCCCGCGGCCTTTGCCCGCTCCAGCGCGTTGCGCATGAAGCCGCGGTCCTTGAGCACGTACAGCTGGAACCACATCGGCCGGTCGATCGCCGGCGCCACTTCCTCGATCGGGCACACCGACACCGTGGACAGGGTGAACGGCACGCCCTTGGCCGCCGCCGCCCTGGCCGCCTGCACCTCGCCGCGGCGCGCGTACATGCCGGTCAGGCCCACCGGCCCCAGCGCCACCGGCAAGGCCAGGCGTTCGCCGAACAGCTCGGTGTGCAGGTCCAGCGCCGACATGTCGCGCAGCACGCGCTGGCGCAGGGCGATGTCGCTCAGGTCGGACACGTTGCGGCGCAGGGTGTGCTCGGCATAGGCGCCGCCGTCGATGTAGTGGAACAGGAACGGCGGCAGCTGGCGCTGCGCGGCGGCACGGTAGTCGGTGGAGGCGGAAATGATCATGGGGGCAGGGCGGTCAGGGAGAGGAGGGGAGGCGCGAGGCACGGGCGCGGCGCGCATCGTCCTCGTCGAGGGTGCGCAGCGCGCTGTGCACGAATTCCAGGTGGGCGTGCGCGGCGGCGCGTGCGCGTTCGGGGTCGCCGGCCAGGATCGCGTCGCGCAGGGCGCGGTGCTGGGCGAGCAGGGCGGAGAAGATGCGCGGCGATTCGAACAGCTGTTGCCGGCTCTGCGAGATGTTGGCCTGCAGCAGGTCGAACAGCCCGCGCATCACCTGCAGCAGCACCCGGTTGTGGGTGGCCTCGGCGATGGCCAGGTGGAAATCGGCGTCGGCGTGCGCCTGCGCCGCCGCATCGGCCTGCGCATGGGTCTGCAGCAGCGCCTCGTAGGCCGCCTCGATGCGCGCGCGGTCGTTGTCGGTGGCGCGCAGCGCCGCATGCCAGGCGGTGGCGCCTTCCAGCGCATGGCGCGCTTCCAGCACGTCGAAACGGTACTCCGGGTCGGCGTGCAGCAACGGCAGGAACGGCTGCAGCGGCGCCACCACCTGGTCTTCCGGGGTTGGCGGCCGTTGCACGTAGGTGCCGCCACCTACCCGGGCCCGCAGCAGCCCCTGGCTGGCGAGTTGGGCGATGGCCTCGCGCAGCACCGGGCGCGAGACGCCCAGTTCCGCGGCGAGGGCCCGCTCGGCGGGCAGGCGCGCGTCGACCGCCAGGCCGCGTTGCGCGATCAGCGTGCGCAACTGCGCGGCGACCCGGTCGCTGAG
>NZ_AQOI01000580.1:0-5710 GCF_000364665.1 Xanthomonas sp. SHU 199 | reverse complement strand
CGCCGGCAGCGGCAGTGGCGGCAGCGTTAAGACTATTGGTCATACCAATAAACTGACAGGGCGCGGATGGTGTGACCATTAGGCGCCTTGGATCACGCGACGTCAATGATTGCAGTGATGCAGGCCGCCTAAATTGGTAATACCAATCAGGGCATGCCGTTGCGTGCCATCGCCGCGGCCAGCACCACCAGCACCGCCAACAGGCCCAGTTCCACCCCGATCAACCGCTGCAGCGTGCGCACCTGTGCCGCGTTCGGCGACCAGGTCGGCTGCAGCCGCGCCTGCCGGCGCCAGCGCAGCAGGCGCAGCGTCGGCACCAGCGAGAGCAGGCCGATCGCCGCGAAGGTCCCGAGCTTGGCCCAGAACCAGGGGGTGTGCAGGTAGTAGTCCGCGCCCTTGAGCCCGTAGCGCACGCGCAGGGCACCGATCGCCAGGATCAGCAGCGCGGCCAGCCCGTAGCCGGCATCGACGCGGACCAGCCGCGCCAGTTGGCGGTGGTCCAGCGGCGCATGCAGCAGGGCCCATTCCGCCACCAGCGCAGCGATCAGCAGCAGCATCGCCAGGTGGTGCAGGCTGGCTAGGATCAGGTCGCGCAGCGCCATCGCGGCGGCCTCACCACACCCACGGCAGCAGCCGCCAGCTGTGCGCGGCGTAGTCGGGATACTCCTCGGGGAAGGCCTGGGTCAGCATCGCTTCCTCGACCCGGATGCGGCGCAGGAACGCCCAGGTCACCGGCAGCACGATCGCCAGCAGCGACAGCACGTTGCCCATGCCCAGCGCCAGCCCGTAGAACGCCAGCAGCGCGCCGGTGTACGAGGGATGCCGCAGATAGCGGTACGGCCCGTGGCGGACCAGGCGGTGGCCTTCCTGGATGGTCACGTCGACGGTGAACCAGCGCGCCAGCACCCGGATCGACCACAGCCGCAGCGCCAGCCCGCCGGCCAGCAGCGCGCAGGCCAACCAGCGCAGCGGTTCGCGCAGGTGCGGCGCATAGCGCCACACGCCGAGCAGCGACAGCAGCGCGCCCAGCGCCACCGCGCCGTACAGCACGCGCCACAGCAGGCGCAGCGTGCCCTGGTCGCGCGCACCGCCATCGGCGGCACGACGGCGGCGGCTGAGCAGCATCTCGTACGCGCCCCAGCCCAGGCCGAGCAGCATGAACAGCAGATCCGGATGGCGCAGGGTCAGGAGCATGACGGTGTTCCTCATGGCGGCGTGCACCACGCATTGCGTGGCAGGGTGGATGAACCGGGCCCGTCCTGCGTGCCGATCGTCCGGCACCCGGCAGGGCATGGACGCAGTGTGGCGCCATCGGGGTGGTGCGGCAGTGGCCGCTGGTCATGCCGTCCGCCTGCCGGAAGTCACTTTCTGCGCCCGCCCCATTGCCGTGGCATCGGCCCGCGGTCAGCATCCGTCGCATGACTCGATTCCTGCGCGACCTGATCGAACCCAAGCGCCTGGCCGGGTTGCTGACCGTGGCCACCGTGCTGTGGTCGTTCCAGTTCGCGCCGCATGCGCTGGTGGCCTGGCGCTGGACTGCGGCGGCGCTGTTCCTGCTGCCGCTGCTCGGCGCGCACTATCTGCCCGGGCGCTGGCGCGATGTCGCGCTGTGGGTCGAGGCAGCCGCGGCGATGGCCCTGGTCTGGCTGGAGCCGCGCGTCGGCACCGCGCCGGTGCTGCTGGTGGTGGTGGTCGCGCAGGTGGCGCTGCAGTGGCCGCCGCGGCCGGTGCTGGCGCTGGCGCTGCTGGCCAACCTGGGCACCTTCCTGGCGCTGTCCGCCGCCGGCATCAGGCATCCGCTGCTGACCACGCTGATCTACGCCGGCTTCCACGCCTTCGCAGGCCTCAGCGCGCACTACGCGCGCACTGCCGAGCTGGCGCGCGAGGCGCTGGCGCGGGTCAACGCCGACCTGCTGGCCACCCGCGCGCTGCTCGCCGATAGCACCCGCGACGCCGAGCGCCTGCGCCTGGCGCGCGAACTGCACGACGTGGCTGGACACAAGCTCACCGCCCTGCGTATCCAGTTGCGCCTGCTGCTGGCCGATCCGGCGCTGGCGCAACGTCCGGAGGTGGCGACGGTGGAGCGGCTGTCCGGCGAGTTGCTGGCCGACATCCGCGCGGTGGTGCAGTCGCTGCGCGACGACCGCGGGGTGGACCTGGAGACCGCGCTGTGTGCCCTGGCCGCACCGTTCCCGCGGCCGCAACTGCAGTTGCAGATCGACCCGGCGCTGCGCATCACCGATCCGCACCTGGCCGAGACCCTGCTGCGGCTGGTGCAGGAAGCGCTGACCAACGCCGCCCGGCACGCCGACGCGGCACACGTGCGGGTGCGTCTGGGCCAGGATCGGCAGCAGCTGTGCCTGGACATCGAGGACGACGGCCACCGCGCCGAGCGCATCCGCGAGGGCAACGGCATCGCCGGCATGCGCGAGCGTCTGGCCGCGCTGCACGGGCGCCTGGAACTGGGCCGCACGCCGCTCGGCGGCATGCAACTGAGCGCGAGGCTGCCGCTGTGAGCGCGCTGCGGATCGCCCTGGCCGACGACCAGGTGCTGGTGCGCGCCGGCCTGCGCGCGCTGTTGCAGACCCAGGGCATCGTCGTCGCCTGCGAGGCCGACGACGGCCAGGCCTTGCTCGACGTGGTGGCGGCCACGCCGGTGGACGTGGTGCTCAGCGACATCCGCATGCCCGGCATGGACGGCATCCAGGCGCTGCAGCAGTTGCGCGCGCGCGGCGACCGCACGCCGGTGCTGCTGCTCACCACCTTCGACGAATCCGATCTGCTGCTGCGCGCCACCGCCGCCGGCGCGCAGGGCTTCCTGCTCAAGGACGCCGCACCGGAGGACCTGCGCGAGGCGATCGCGCGCGTGGCTGCCGGCGAGACCCTGCTGCAGCCGGTCAGCACCGACCCGGTGCGTGCGCGCTACCGCTACCGCGACGAGGACGCCCCGCGCGACACCTTCAACGAACGCGAAGTGGCGATCCTGCGCCTGCTTGCCGGCGGCTACTCCAACAAGGAGATCGCGCGCAGCCTGTTCCTGGCCGAGGGCACGGTGAAGAACTACGTCTCCACCATCCTCGACAAGCTCGGCACCCGCGACCGCACCCGCGCGGTGCTCAAGGCGATCACCCTGCGCATCATCTGATGCGTGCACCAACGGTGGCGCTGCGACGTCCACCGGCGGCGCGTCGGGACTGAAATCCCTCCCACAACGGTGCCACCGTGCCGTGCCGCGGCCTGCCGCAGGAGCGGCTTCGGCCGCGACAACCGATGGCGCGATTGCGGCTCGCCGATCAGCTGTTTCCCTCCAGCCGGCACGACATCCGCCGCCGCGACGCCGCCCCTGTGGGAGCGACCTCAGTCGCGACGCGACCCATCCGAACGCGCGCGCACGCCCGCAGTACGCTCCATACCCCGCCGTGTGCTACCACCGGGACTTCTGCACACCCGCCGCAGACATTAAGATGCCGCGGGCATTGTGCCGACGAGGAATTCACGTTGATCATCCATCCGAAAGTCCGCGGTTTCATCTGCACCACCACGCATCCGCTCGGCTGCGAGCGCAACGTGCTCGAGCAGATCGCCGCCACGCGCGCGCGCGGCGTGCGCCACGATGGGCCAAAGAACGTGCTGGTGATCGGCGCGTCCAGCGGCTACGGCCTGGCCTCGCGCATCACCGCCGCGTTCGGCTTCGGCGCCGCCACCCTCGGCGTGTTCTTCGAAAAGCCCGGCAGCGAGAAGAAGGCCGGCACCGCCGGCTGGTACAACGCCGCCGCCTTCGACAAGCAGGCCAAGGCCGCCGGCCTGTACAGCAAGTCGATCAACGGCGACGCGTTCTCCGACGAGGCGCGCGCCAAGGTCATCGAACTGATCAAGCAGGACATGGGCGGCCAGGTCGACCTGGTGGTGTATTCGCTGGCCTCGCCGGTGCGCAAGCTGCCGGGCACCGGCGAAGTGAAGCGCTCGGCGCTCAAGCCGATCGGCCAGACCTACACCGCCACCGCCATCGACACCAACAAGGACGCGATCATCGAGGCCTCGATCGAGCCGGCCACCGAGCAGGAGATCGAGGACACCGTCACCGTGATGGGCGGGCAGGACTGGGAACTGTGGATCGATGCGCTGGACGCCGCCGGCGTGCTCGCCCCGGGCGCGCGCACCGTTGCCTTCAGCTACATCGGCACCGAGATCACCTGGCCGATCTACTGGCACGGCGCGCTGGGCAAGGCCAAGGTCGACCTCGACCAGACCGCGCAGCGCCTGCACGCGCGCCTGCAGCAGCACGGCGGCGCGGCTAACGTGGCGGTGCTGAAATCGGTGGTGACCCAGGCCAGCGCGGCGATCCCGGTGATGCCGCTGTACATCTCCATGGTCTACAAGATCATGAAGGAAAAGGGCCTGCACGAAGGCACCATCGAACAGGCCGACCGTCTGTTCCGCGAACGCCTGTACCGCGAAGACGGCCAGCCCGCGGCCACCGACGACGAGAACCGCTTGCGCCTGGACGACTGGGAACTGCGCGACGACGTGCAGGATGCCTGCAAGGCGCTGTGGCCGCAGGTGACCACTGAGAACCTGTTCCAGCTCACCGACTACGCCGGCTACAAGCACGAGTTCCTCAAGCTGTTCGGCTTCGAGCGCAAGGACGTGGACTACGACGCCGAGGTCGACCCCGACGTCAAGTTCGATTGCGTGGAGCTCTGAGGAGCGGGGAGTCGGGAGTGGGGATTCGGGCGTCGTGTTGATCCCGGATCCCGGACAGAGCATGCGGCCGGCAGCGATGTCGGCCGTTTTCTTTTGCGCTGACGGCGAGGCAGCGGTGGCGGCACGTCGACCGAATCGCGTCGGGACTGAAGTCCCTCCCACAAGGATCTCATCCATCCCCGCGGCGTCTGCTGTAGGAGGGGCTTCAGCCGCGACAATCGAAGCCGTGGTGCTGGAATTGCCAGCACATCCCCACGACTAAAACCCCGCCACATCGCAACGCCAATCCGCACGCAAACCCGGAAGCGCCAGCGCTTTTACGATTCCCCACTCCCCATTCCCCATTCCCGGCTTTTCACCGCGTCGGGACTGAAGTCCCTCCCACAACGTCCCAGCCATCCCGGCGGCAGCTTTCCCCGATAGGAGCGGCTTCAGCCGCGACAAGCGAAGCCATGGTGCTGGAATTGCCAGCACACCCCCACGACTAAAACCCCGCCACACCGCAACGCCAATCCGCACGCAAACCCCGCAGCGCCAGCGCTTCTACGATTCCCCACTCCCCATTCCCCATTCCCGGCCTCACCGCCTCACATCGAACCGCGTCGCCCCCACACACGCCTGCACCTCGGCCTCGCTCAGCGCCAGCACGTCGCCCGGCAGCGTGTGCTTGAGGCAGCCGGCGGCCAGGCCGAAGCGGATCGTGGCGGTGTCGTCCCAGCCACGGCTCAGCCCGTGCAGCACGCCGGCGGCGAAGGCGTCGCCGCCGCCGATGCGGTCGACGATGCCGCTCAGCTCCTCGGCCGGCGCCTGCGCGACGCTGCCGTCGCGGCGCAGCAGCATCGCGCCCAGGCTGTGCCGGTCCACGCTGTGCGCCACGCGCTGGGTGCAGGCCATCGCCTGCAGCTGCGGGAATGCGGCGAAGGCGTCGCGCGCGCCCGCTTCCACCCGCGCCTGCACGCTGTCCTGCGGGTAGCGGTGGCCCAGCACCACCTCCAGGTCGCGGTAG
>NZ_AQOI01000579.1:0-2160 GCF_000364665.1 Xanthomonas sp. SHU 199 | reverse complement strand
GCGCGTTGGCCGCGCCCGGCGCCGACGCCAGTTCCACCCGGTTGCGGCCGCCGTGCTTGGCCCGGTACAGCGCGGCATCGGCGCGCGCCAGCAGCGCCTGGCTGCTCTCGCCGGCGCCGGCTTCGGCGACGCCGATGCTGACGGTCAGGCGCAGGCCCGGCACGATCGCGTCGAACGACTGCCGCTCCAGCACCTCGCGCAGCAGCCCGGCCAGCTCCCGTGCCTCGGCGCAGGCGGCGCCGGGCAGCAGCGCCAGGAATTCCTCGCCGCCGGTCCGGCCGAAACTGTCGTTCCTGCGCAGGCTCTGCCGCAGGGTCGTGGCGACCAGCCGCAGCACCTGGTCGCCCGCCGCATGGCCGTGCTCGTCGTTGATCCGCTTGAAGTGGTCCACGTCCAGCGCCAGCACCGACAGCGGCATGCGTCCGCCGCGCGGCAACGCCGCCAGCGCGGTGTCCAGTTCGCCCAGGACCTGGCGCCGCGAGGCGACGCCGGTAAGGCTGTCGATCCGCACTTCGCGGCGGGCGCCGCGCAGGCGCCCGAGGGTCAGGAACAACACCCCGACGAGCACCGCCAGCAACAGCAGCGCCGCGCCCAGCAACGCGCGCCGCAGGGTCGCCTCGCGCTCCATCGCCTGGAGCCGGTTACGCTGGGTTTCCGCCTTCTGCGCCAGTTGCAGCGCCGCCAGGTCGCGCTCGCGGCTTTCCGATTCGGCGATCAGGAACTGCGATTGCTCGCGCTGCATGCGCGTATCCAGTTCCTGCTGCACGCGCATCTGTGCCTCGCGCGCATCCAGTGCCTGGCGCCAGGCGCCCAGCGCGCGCAAGGCGGTGGCCTTGAGGTCCAGCACGTCGCTGAGGCTGCGCAGGTCGCCGTTGGCGCGATAGCCCTGCTCGGCTTGTTCGGCCAGCGCCAGCGCGGCCCGCGCATCGCCGCTGCGCTCGGCGATCAGCGCATCGACGTAATCGCGGCGCGCGCGCATCAGCCGCGTGGCGCCCATCGCGACCAGTTGCGCTTCGGCCTGCTGCCGCTGCGCCCGCGCCTGCGGCAGGTTGCCCAGCAACGCGTTGACCCGGGCCGCGCGCAGCAACAGCGACGCCTGCGACCCCTCCAGCGGATGCCGGCCATGCAGCTCGGCCGCGCGCAGGTAGGCGGCCAGCGCCGCCGGCAGATCGCCGCGCTGCTCGGCGATGGCGCCTTCGCGCTCCACCGCCAGCGCATGCATGTAGCCGCCATCGCCCTGCCTGGCCCGCTGCAGGACCTCGGCGACGACCTGGTGCGACAGGTCCGGCAGGCCCATGTCCAAGTAGGCGTCGGCGATGCCGATCAGGGTCAGCAGTGCGACCCAGCCGCCATCGCGCTGTTCGTCGAGCCGGTGGAGTTCCTGCAAGGTACGCAGCGACTGCGCGTAGTGGCCGGCGTCGCGCTCGGCGAAGGCGCGCATGCGCAGGGCCGCCGCGCGCAGGCGCGGGAACCGGTGCGCACCGGTCAGCGCCAGGATCGTGGTGGCGGGCCGCAGATAGGCCGGGCGCTGGCCGTCGTTGTAGAGCGCATAGGTCTCGCACAGCAGGTACTCCAGGCGGACCTGCACATGGGCGCGCGCGATCGCGCCGCGCTCGCCGCGCCGCGCCTGCTCCACCGCCGCGGCCGGGCCCTGCGGAAAATGCTGGCAGTCGAAGGCGTCCAGGCGCGCCCGCCGCACCGGGTCGCCGGCGGGCAGCAGCGCCTGCAGGCGCGCATGCGCGACGCGGTAGGCCTGCTCGTCGGCGGCCATGTCCTTGCCGTGCGCACCGACATCCTCGATCAGCGCATCGAACGCCGCAGCCTGCGCTGCGCCCGAGGGCGCGGCTTCGGCACGGGAGGCGCCGCAGGCGGCGAACGGCAGCGCCAACGCCAGGACACCGAGCAACAGGGGAGAAGACATGAGCATGCGAACCGTGGACCCGCCGGCCGCCCACGCGGTATCGGCACTGCGCACCCGAACGCTCCGACGACGCCTGCGCCCGGATGCACAGGCCCATCGTCCACACCTTCCGGCCTCATGCCCGGTAGGCGCCGTGCGGCCGCCAGCGGTCGCGCGGCTAGTGTACCGCGGCCGCGGACCCGCCCCGCCCGGCAGCACGGCAGGCGTGGCCGGCCGGCGTGGCTCTTCCGATCTTTGCG
>NZ_AQOI01000578.1:0-1326 GCF_000364665.1 Xanthomonas sp. SHU 199 | reverse complement strand
GCAGCGGCCTGCGCGGTGTCGGCGAACGGCGTCCACGACATCGCCTCGCGGTAGCGGTCCTCGCCCTCGCCGGCGCGCATCACCTCGTAGGTCCAGTGGCCGCGCCGCACGGCGCTGGCGCCATCGCGGTCGCGCAACACCTCCGGCACCGGCACACCCTGCGCGCGCAGATGCGCGATGAAGGCGTGCTCCTCGCCCAAGGCATGCAGATCGCGCACGCGGCGGTGGTGGCGCTTGACGAACAGCGTGCCGACGCTGGTCTCGACCTGCGCCGCCGCCGAAAACGGGCGCGGGCTGTGCCAACGCAAGGCGTGCAGGCGGCCGGGCAGGGCGTACTGCTGCAACAGGGCTTCCACCTCGCCATCGGACAGCGGCGGCCAGTCGGCAGCCACGGTCTGCATGCCCATGCCGTGCATCTGGTGGCGGGCGCTCATGCGCGTGCCTCGCGGTGCCGGCACGACCCGCCGCGCCGTGCCAGCGGCCGCAGGCTGGGCATGCCATGCGCCACAGCGCGGCCCTTGCGGGTGGTTGGTCTAGACCAAGGGTGAGGAGGCCCGGGGCAGGGCCCGGTCGCGCGATCGGGAGCGGAGAAGCGGGCGCCGCCGGCGTCTCGGCATGGGCGCGGGCTCAGTCGGCGCGCGCGGTCTGCGGGGTGGGGCGGCAGCCTGGGACAGGAAACAACGCTGACCGGCATCTGCACTGGGCGAAGGAGAGGACACGGATCGCTCCGTCTCCCATGCGCGCGGGGCCGCAGGCGGCCGCGCAGCGCACGGGGCGCAGAGTATGCGCGGCAATCGCCGCCGCCGCCATGCCCGCCGTGCGCGTGGCGGGCGGCGCATGCGGGGGACATACGGGATAATCGGCCGATGAGCGAACAGCAGATAGCCGTGGTGGTGGTGACCTACGAGAGCGGCAGCACCATCGATGCCTGTCTGCAGCGGTTGCGCGCGGCGGCCGAGGTGGCGCAGATCCGGGTGGTCGACAACGCCTCGCGCGACGACACCCTCGCCGTGGTGCAGCGGCACGCGCTGGACGATGCGCGGGTGCGCTTCATCGCCAATCCCGACAACCCCGGCTTCGCCACCGCCTGCAACCAGGGCGCCGCGGCCAGCGACGCGCCGTGGCTGGCCTTCGTCAATCCCGACCTGATGGTCGAGCCCGACACTCTGGCCCAGTTGCGCGCGCAGGCCGCCGCGCTCGGCGAGGCGCTGCTGGGCGTGGAGCAGGTCGACGAGTACGGCCGCGCCGACGCCGCGGTACGCCGCCGCGACCCGGACTTCGCGGCGATGCTGCGGCATCCCCTGGCCGGTTCGCGGCTGGCGCTGA
>NZ_AQOI01000577.1:0-1314 GCF_000364665.1 Xanthomonas sp. SHU 199 | reverse complement strand
AAAGCCGCGCCCGGAGCCGCCGGCGCGCAGCGTGTGGCTGCTGCAGCGCAGCCCGGGCCGGCCGGGCGCGCGGCTGGGCAAGACCACCGGCTGGATCCATCGCGCCACGCTCAAGGCCAAGGGCGTGACCATGCTCGGCGGCGTCGAATACCTGGGTGTGGACGACAGCGGCCTGCGCATCCGCGTGGACGGCGCCGAGCAACTGTTGCCGGTAGGCACCGTGGTGGTCTGCGCCGGCCAGGAACCGCGGCGCGACCTGCAGGCGGCGCTGCAGGCCGCCGGCCGCAGCGCGCACCTGATCGGCGGTGCCGATGTCGCCGCGGAACTGGACGCCAAGCGCGCCATCGCCCAGGGCAGCCGGCTGGCGGCGCAGTTGTAGGGCGTGCGCTGACCTGGTCGGCCATCGGCGACCATCGCGGGCAGCGTCGCGTCGAGGCACGCGGCGCTCTGTCGGGCACAGTCGGCGATCGCTCTCGATCCCGGCACGCGCAAGCCCAGGTCGCCCGCAGCAGTCAGGCCCGGCGCCCGTCACCGACGGGCCTATGACGCTCAACGCGCCGTGCAGGGGAACGCGTCGTGCAGCGCCTGCTCCACCGGAACCGCGGCGCGCTGCCGCAACTGCACCGGCGGCAGCGCGGCGAGCGCGGTGAACACGCGATCGACCAGTTCGTGCGTCAGCACGCCCTGCGCGCCAGCGCACCACTGCCTGCCTTCGCTGGCGTCGGCGACGCCGGCGATGTACAGCCGCGCCAGCGCGCCGGCCTGCACGCGGCGTTGCTCGGCGCTGCCGGCGAGCGGCGTCGCCGCGGCCTGCGCATCGCCGCGCAGCAGACGCAACAGGTCGGCGGCGGACAGCTGATACACCGCCTGCGGGCGCGCGGCCACGGACGCGACGGCAGGCGCAGCGAAGGCGGCAAGACACAGGCACAGCAGCCGGGGCCATGACCATGACAGCGACATCGGCGAACTCCTCGAACGACGGGGACCAGCGCCTTCGATCCTAGCAAGCCGGCGCGGCGGACTTGGTGCTGTCGCATCGCGCGGCTATAAGCCTGGGCATGCCGCACCCCTCGCCCCTGCCCGCCCTGCCCCGCCTGCCGCAAACGGCGCTGGCGGCGTATGCCGGCGCGCATTTCGGCAAGAGCCTGCTGTGGTACGCCGGCGAACTGCTGCTGATCTACTCGATGACCGAACATGCCGGCCTGCGCGCGATCACGGCCGGGCTGGTGCTGGCGCTGGGCTTGCTGCTCAGCGCCGCGATCGGCCTCGGCGCCGGCTGGGGCCTGCGCCGGCGCCTGCGCGACGTGCGCAGCG
>NZ_AQOI01000576.1:0-520 GCF_000364665.1 Xanthomonas sp. SHU 199 | reverse complement strand
GGGGTCGGCGGCCTGTGGCTGTTGCCGCGCGCCGGCGTGTTCGGCGCCTCGCTGGCGCACGGCGGTGCGGCCGGCCAGCAAGGCCTGCAGTACGCGCTGAGCTACCGCTGGAACAACGGCCGCTTCAACCTAGCGATGGATACCCAGCGCGCGCAATCCGGCTACCGCGACGTGGCCGCGCGCTACGGCGCCGCGCCGCCGCGGATCAGCGAGCGCGCCCTGTTCGGCAGCACCTGGGACGGCGTCGGCAACATCGCCCTGAGCTACGTGCGCCTGGCCTACCCCGACAGCGGCGACCAACGCTACGCCAGCCTGTTCTGGACCCGGGCCCTGCCGCGGCAGTCGTCGTTGAACCTGAGCATCAACCAGAACCTGGACCAAGCCCGCGACCGCAGCGTGTACCTGGGCTGGTCGATCGCGCTGGACGGCCGCCGCCAGGCCGGTGTCGCCGTGCAACGCATCGGCGAACGCACCAGTGCGACGGCCGACCTCAGCCAGGCGGCAGCCGCCGACGGCGGCA
>NZ_AQOI01000575.1:0-4244 GCF_000364665.1 Xanthomonas sp. SHU 199 | reverse complement strand
GGAGCAGGGGCGCCCGGTCCGCGCCTCGGCGCGCGTGCTGACCGCCATCGCCCGCGCCCTGCAGTGTTCGGAGGTCGAAACCGCGCACGTGCTGGCGCTGGCCGGCGTGGGCGGCACGACCGCCCTGGCGCCGCCGCCGTGCCAACGCCTGACCGGCACCGGGCGCATGCTGCTGGACCAGCTCGGCCCGTGGCCGGCAATGCTGCAGACCCCGCGCTTCGACATCCTCGGCGCCAACCCGGCCTTCGAGCGCCTGATGGGTGTGACCCTGGCCGACCTGGCGGACGCCGACCGCAACTGCGTCTATCAGGCCTTCACCAATCCGCGCTGGCGCGATGCATTGCTCGATCGCCAGGACGTGCTGCAGCACATGGTGGCGTTGCTGCGCGCGGCGATGGCCGAACACCTGGGCGAGCCGGAATGGGAGGCGCTGCTGGCGCGCTACCGCGCGGCCTCTCCCGAGTTCGATGCGCTGTGGCGGCAGCGGCGCGAGGTGCGCGGCGTGGAGAACCAGCTCAAGCGCTTCCGCCATCCGCAGGAAGGCGAGCTGCGCCTGCAGCAGGTCAACTGGTGGTCGGCGCCGCGCAACGGCAACCGTCTGGTGGTCTATTTGCCAGCCGATGACACGGCGCAGGCGGCGCTGTTGCGCCTGCACGCGCAGGCCGGAAATGCCGCTGGATGAACGCTTTCCTAGCCCGATCCGTGAAGCTGAATACGTAACCGATTCCAGCAGGAGACGGTTCAGACGAAAACGGCCTAAATGCAACCGCCACACCACGTGACGGAGTTGCCATGAACATGAAACGCATTGCCACAATCGCCCTCTCGTCCGCGCTGGCGCTGGGTTTCATGGCGCCACCCGCGTTCGCCTGGGGTCCGGGCGGCCCGGGTCCCGGTCCGGGCTGGGGCCCGCCGGGTCCTCCGGGTCCTCCGGGGCCGCCACCCCCGCCGCCGGGACCGGGTCCGCGCGATCATGGCTGGTACGACCGCGGCTACCGCGACGCCGATCGCGAGCGCTACTGGCGCGACCGTGAGCGCGACCGCCGCGACGCCCGTCGCGCCTACGACCGCGGCTACCGCGATGGCTATCGCAACGGCCCGGACGTCGTCTACTACCGCCCGGGTCCGCCGCGCTGGGCGCGCGGCCAGCGCTACTACGGCCCGAACTACGTGGTCTACGACTATGACCGTTACCAGGTCCGGCGCCCGCCGTACGGCTACCGCTGGGTGCGCGACGACACCGGCAACCTGCTACTGGTCGCCATCGCCACGGGCATCATCGCCGACCTGGTGCTCAGCGGCCGCTGAGCCCTGCTGCGGCATCGCCAGACGGCCTCCTGCGGGAGGCCGTCTGCGTTTTGGTTCGCCCTCGGCCGCGCGCGGGGCTTAAACTAGTCGTCTGCCTTCTGTCCATGCCCCCCGGAGACCCGATGTTCCCGCGCGACGCCCGCATCGAAACCTACGATCCCGACCTGGCCCGCGCCATCGCCGCCGAAGCCGGCCGCCAGGAAGACCACGTCGAGCTGATCGCCAGCGAAAACTACTGCAGCCCGCTGGTCATGGAAGCGCAAGGCAGCCAGCTGACCAACAAGTACGCCGAAGGCTATCCGGGCAAGCGCTACTACGGCGGTTGCGAATTCGTCGACGTCGCCGAGCAGCTGGCCATCGACCGGGTCAAGCAATTGTTCGGCGCCGACTACGCCAACGTGCAGCCGCACAGCGGCTCGCAGGCCAACCAGGCGGTGTACTTCGCGCTGCTGCAGCCGGGTGACACCATCCTCGGCATGTCGCTGGCGCACGGCGGCCACCTGACCCACGGCGCCAAGGTCAACGCCTCCGGCAAGCTGTTCAACGCCGTGCAGTACGGCGTCAACGACCAGGGCCTGATCGACTACGACGAGGTCGAGCGCCTGGCCGTGGAGCACAAACCGAAGATGGTGGTGGCGGGCTTCTCCGCCTACTCGCAGGTGATCGACTGGGCGCGCTTCCGCGCCATCGCCGACAAGGTCGGTGCTTACTTCTTCGTGGACATGGCGCACGTGGCCGGCCTGGTCGCCGCCGGTGTCTATCCGACCCCGCTGCCGCACGCGCACGTGGTCACCTCCACCACCCACAAGACCCTGCGCGGCCCGCGTGGCGGCATCATCGTCGCCAGTGCCGCCGGCGCCGGCGACAAGCTCGAAGACCTGTCCAAGAAGCTGCAGTCGATCGTCTTCCCCGGCATCCAGGGCGGCCCGCTGATGCACGTGATCGCGGCCAAGGCCGTGGCGTTCAAGGAAGCGCTGGAGCCGGAGTTCACCGCCTACCAGCAGCAGGTGGTGAAGAACGCCCAGGCCATGGCCAAGACCCTGATCGCGCGCGGCTACAAGATCGTCTCCGGCGGCACCGAGAACCACCTGATGCTGGTGGACATGATCGGCCGCGACGTCTCCGGCAAGGACGCGGAAGCGGCGCTGGGCAAGGCCCACATCACCGTCAACAAGAACTCGGTGCCCAACGACCCGCGCTCGCCGTTCGTGACCTCGGGCCTGCGCCTGGGCACCCCGGCGATCACCACCCGCGGCTACCAGGAACAGGATTGCGTCGACCTGGCCAACTGGATCGCCGACGTGCTCGACGCCCCGGCCGACGACACCGTGCTGGCGCGCGTGCGCGACGCGGTGACCGCGCAGTGCCGCAAATATCCGGTGTATGGCTGAAAAACGGGAATGGGGAATGGAGAATCGGGAATGGTTGAAAGTGCTAGCTGGCGCCTTTGGCGTTCCCATTCCCCATTCCCGTTTCCCCACTCCCGGCACCTATACGGCTGAGGCGGGAATGGAGAATGGAGAATCGGGAATGGTCAGAAGCGCTACGCTTGCGCTGTTGACGTTCCCATTCCCCATTCCCGTTTCCCCATTCCCGGCGCCCTGAATGCACTGCCCCTTCTGCCAGCACACCGATACCCGGGTGATCGATTCGCGCGTGTCCGAGGACGGCGCGACGATCCGCCGGCGTCGCGAGTGCGAGGCCTGCGGCGAGCGCTTCAGCACGCTGGAGACGATCGAACTCAAGCTGCCGACGGTGATCAAGAGCGACGGCGGCCGCGAGGCGTTCGATGCGCGCAAGCTGCGCACCAGCTTCGATCGCGCGCTGCAGAAGCGGCCGGTGGCCGAGGAGCAGATCGAGGCGGCGGTGCGTGCGGTGGTGCACCAGTTGCGCATGTCCGGCGAGCGCGAACTGCCCTCGATCCGGGTCGGCGAGTACGTGATGGCCGAGCTGCGCAAGCTCGACCACGTCGGCTATGTGCGCTTCGCCTCGGTGTACCGCAGCTTCCAGGACGTGGCCGATTTCCGCGAGGAGATCGAGAAGCTCGAGCGCGAGTTGCCGGTGGGCAGCGAGCAGCTGCCGCTGCTGGACCTGGTGCGCGCGGCCAAGCCGGGCGACAAGACCGGCAAGCGCTGAGCGCATGCGCATCGTCTGTCTGGCCGAGGCCGCGCAGCACATTCCCGCGCTGGCGCAGGAGCATCTGCAGGCGTTCGGCCCGCTGCTGCCGGAGTGGAACGTGGTGGAGGCCGAGGCCGACCTGCGCAGCCACCGCGACGAACGCCGCATCCCCACCAGCTGGATCGCCCTGGACGGCGAGGACTGGCTGGGGTCGGTGAGCCTGCTGCAGAACGACGACGCGCGCATCCGCCAGTTTTCGCCGTGGCTGGCGACGCTGTACGTGCGGCCGCAGGCACGCGGTGCCGGCGTCGGCGCCGCCCTGGTCGCGCACTGCGTGCAGGCTGCCGCGCGCTTCGGCGTGCAGTGGCTGTACCTGTACTGCGAGCCGGTGCTGGTGCCGTTCTACGAGCGCATGGGCTGGCAGCGCCATGCCGACCTGCCGCTGGGGCTGCTGCAGATCGTGGTGATGCGCCGCGACGCTAGCGCCGCATCTGCATCTACATGAGCGCCGACGCCGTGCCTGGCTTCTCCGCCGACGACCATCGCTGGATGGCGCAGGCCCTGCGCCTGGCCGAACGCGGCGCCTACACCACGCGGCCCAACCCGATGGTCGGCTGCGTGATCGTGCGCGACGGTGTCGTGGTGGGCGAGGGCTTCCACCAGCGCGCCGGCGGGCCGCACGCGGAGGTGTTCGCGCTGCGCGCCGCCGGCGAACGCGCCCGCGGCGCCACCGCCTACGTGACCCTGGAACCGTGCGCGCACTACGGCCGCACCCCGCCGTGCGCGCTGGCGCTGATCGAGGCCGGGGTGGCGCGGGT
>NZ_AQOI01000574.1:0-3651 GCF_000364665.1 Xanthomonas sp. SHU 199 | reverse complement strand
CGATGGCCGACCCGTTCCCGCAGGTCAACGGCGGCGGCTTCGCGCTGCTGCGAGAGGCTGGCATCGCGGTGCAGGCGGGCCTGATGGACACGCAGGCGCGCGCGCTCAATCGCGGTTTCCTGTCGCGGGTGGAGCGCGGCCGGCCTTGGTTGCGGATCAAGCTCGGTGCCAGCCTGGACGGACGCACCGCGCTGGCCAGCGGCGAATCGAAATGGATCACCGGCGCGGCGGCGCGCCAGGACGTGCAGCACTGGCGCGCCCGCGCCGGCGCCATCCTCACCGGCGCCGGCACCGTGCTGGCCGACGACCCGGCACTGACCGTGCGCCTGGAGGCGGCGACCGAAGTGGAGCCGCCGCTGCGCGTGGTGCTGGACGCGCGACTGCGCAGCCTGGCGCAGGCCAAGGTCCGCGACGGCAGTGCGCCGGCCCTGTACCTGCATGCGCCGGACTGCGTGCCGCCGGCGCTGGCTCACGCCGCGTTCGCCGCGGTGCCGCTGCACGACGGCCGCTGCGACCTGCACGCGGCGCTGCGCCTGCTCGGCGAGCGCGGCATCAACGAGGTCCAGGTCGAGGCCGGGGCGACGTTGGGCGGTGCACTGCTGCGCGCCGGCCTGGTCGACGAGGTGCTGGTGTACATGGCGCCGCTGCTGCTGGGCGATACCGCGCGTCCGCTGCTGGCCGGGCTCGGCATCGATACCATGGCGCAGCGGGTACCGCTGCAATTGCAGGACGTGCGCCAGCTCGGCGACGACCTGCGCCTGCTGTTGCGGCCGGCGGCTATGGATGCCTGACAAGGACGGCGCCGGCCACGGTGGCCTACCGTTCCCTACGATCGACGACGATGTATTACCGGTAGTCGAGCGAAAAAAAAAAGGTCCCGCTCGGGACCTTTCTTGATGGAGCTGTTTCGCGCTCAGAAGCTCGCGCGCACGCCCAGCCAGCCCTGGTTGCTGTGCTCGACGAGCCGGAACTCGGTCACCAGACCCCAAGTCCGGGTGACGTTGACCTGGCCGCCAAGTACACCGACGAACTTGCCCTGCTTCATCGCGTTGCCGTCGAAGTAGCCGCCCTTGATCCAGGCTTCGGTGCGTGCCGACGGCTTGCCGCGAACGCCGGCAGTGACCTGTCCGATGTTGGCATGATCCTTGGTCGTAGAGCGGTCGCCGAGGAAATTCGACTTGAGTTCGAGCTGGCTGCGCTGGAAGGCCGCATCGGCGACGAAGTCCAGTTTCTCGGTGAATTCCATGTGGTAGCCGATGCCGATCTCCGAATCGCTGGCGATGTACTTTTCGGTCAGGTCGTGGCTGCCGTTGTCGAAGATCGAGTAGTACCGGGTGTCGGTAACGCGGGTGTAGCCGCCGAACACGAAAACCTGGGGCGCAATGGCGACGGAGCCGCGCACATAGGCACCATCGAGAGCGTCCGATTTCGGGTCAAGGCGCGAGTAGCCGGCTTCGACATAGGTGTAGCTCAGGCCCTCGGCCGACGCAGCAAAGGGTGCGGCCGCCAACAGGGCAGCCAGGATCAGGGTGTTGCGCATGGGTGGTGCTCTCCGAATAAATGGCAGTGTCAGTGCCCCGTTGCAGGGCGGACACGGGCGACGTCTCTGTCGCCTTATGCATATTAACAAATATTTCACATTACTGTATTGGGAGCAGACACGCTGCGTGATGCAGTGTCCTGTGATGATCGACAGTGCGGATCGGGCTCGCCTGACCGCGCCTGCTAGAATGCGCGTGCCGGTTCGCCGGCGACCACAAACGTCTTCAGGGCGGGGTGCGATTCCCCACCGGCGGTAGGTGCGTTCGCGCACGAGCCCGCGAGCGCTTCCCGGCGCAGGTGCGACGCGCCGAATCGGGAAGGTCAGCAGATCCGGTGCGATGCCGGAGCCGACGGTATAGTCCGGATGAAAGAAGACGGCCTTCGCGCAGCCTTGCGGCTGTGCGCGTGCCTGTTTGCCTTGTGGCGTTTTTCGCTCACCCCATTGCGAGAAACGTAGCTATGTTCACCGGAATCATCGAAGGCGTCGGCCATCTCGCCGCACGCCAGCCGCAGGGCGGCGATCTCCGCTTCACCTTCGCCACCGGCAGCCTGCCGTTCGCCGACGTGCGCCTGGGCGAGAGCATCGCGGTCAACGGCGTGTGCTTGACCGTGGTCGCCTTCGACGCGGCCTCGTTCCAGGCCGACGCCTCCACCGAGACCCTGGCGCTGACCACGCTCGGCCGCCTGGCCGAGGGCGCAATACTGAACCTGGAGCGGGCGATGCGCCCCAGCGACCGCCTCGGCGGGCACCTGGTCAGCGGCCATGTCGACGGCCTCGGCGAGGTGCTGTCGATTCACGACGATGCGCGCGCGCAGCGCTGGCGTTTCGCCGCGCCGGCGTCGCTGCTGCGCTACATCGCCAAGAAGGGCTCGATCTGCGTGGACGGGGTCAGCCTCACCGTCAATGAAGTCGACGCCGAAGGCTTCGAGGTCGCGCTGATTCCGCACACCGTCGCGCACACCGCGTTCGCGCAGACCGCCGTCGGCGCGGCGGTGAACCTGGAGATCGACTTGGTCGCGCGCTACGTCGAACGCCTGTTGCAGGGCCGCCAGGACTGATCCTGGCCGCGTCCGGCCTTCTGCCTCTCCGCCACGCTGCGCCGCTGCCTGCGGCGCGCGCGGCACCTTCCGTCTTTCCGCGAGTCCCCGCATGTCGCCTTCCGTTACCCCGAGCCTGAATTTCGCCTCCGTTCCCGAGCTGCTGGAAGAACTCCGCGCCGGCCGCATGGTGGTCATCGTCGACGACGAGGACCGCGAGAACGAGGGCGACCTGATCATGGCCGCCGAGCTGGTCAAGCCCTCGGACATCAATTTCATGGTCACCCACGCGCGCGGCCTGGTGTGCCTGTCGCTGACCCGCGAGCGCTGCGCGCAGCTGGGCCTGGCGCCGATGGTCCAGCGCAATACCGCGCAGTTCCATACCAACTTCACCGTCAGCATCGAGGCCGCCGAGGGCGTCACCACCGGCATCTCCGCCTACGACCGCGCCCACACCGTGCGCACCGCGGTCAAGCCGGATGCCAAGCCGCACGACCTCAGCCAGCCCGGCCACATCTTCCCGCTGATCGCCCAGCCGGGCGGGGTGCTGACCCGTGCCGGCCACACCGAGGCCGCCAGCGACCTGCCGATGCTGGCGGGGCTGGAGCCGGCCGGCGTGCTGGTGGAAGTGCTCAATCCCGACGGCAGCATGGCGCGGCGTCCGCAACTGGAAGCGTTCGCCCGCACCCACGGGCTGAAGATGGGCTCGATCGCCGACTTGATCGCCTACCGCCTGGCCACCGAGCACACCGTCGAACGCATCGACGAGCGGCCGATCGAGACCGAGTTCGGCGGCTTCACCCTGGTCACCTACCGCGACCGCATCGCCCACGACCTGCACTTCGCCCTGGTTCGCGGCACCCCGGACGCCGACACCCCGACCCTGGTGCGGGTGCAGGTGGAGAACCCGCTGGCCGACCTGCTGCACTGGCGCCGCGACGACTTCGGCGTGGCCGCCAGCGATGCGCTGCGCGCGATCGCCGCCGCCGAGCGCGGGGTGATGGTGGTGCTGTCGGCGCCGCGCGACAGCGAGGCCTTGCTGGCGCGGCTGCGCGCGCAGCCGGAGGCGGC
>NZ_AQOI01000573.1:0-1862 GCF_000364665.1 Xanthomonas sp. SHU 199 | reverse complement strand
TGTGGGCCAGTGGCGGCGCAACGGCGCCGGCAGCCAGATCCTGGCCGACCTGGGCCTGGGCAAGCTGCGCGTGCTCGGTACCCCGCGCCGGCAGATCGGGTTGGCCGGGTTCGGGCTGGAGGTGGTGGAGCATGTGGAGCCGGGAATCGGGAATCGGGATTGGGGAATTGGTAAAAGCTGATCCCGCGCGATTCCTGCCATTGGCGGTGCCTGGGCCTTCTGCAAGGTGCCCCTGGAGCGCTTCCTCGGGACGCGGCCCCACCGCCTGCTAAACTCTCCCACCCCCTCAAGCTGCCACCGCCATGTCCCACTACGAAGGCGACCTCCGCACTCCCGAGTCGGCGCGTTTCGCGATCATCGCCAGCCGCTGGAACGCCCGTATCACCGACGTGCTGGTCGCCGGTGCGCGGCAGAGCCTGGCCGGCAACGGCATTGCCGACGACGCGGTGGACGTGATCCGGGTACCGGGCGCCTGGGAGTTGCCGCTGGTCGCCGCCCGCCTGGCCGCGGCCGGCAAGCATGCCGCGATCATCGCGCTGGGTTGCGTGATCCGCGGCGACACCCGCCACTACGAACACGTCGCCGACGGTTGCGCCGAGGGCCTGCTGCGGGTGTCGCTGGACTTCCGCATCCCGGTGCTCAACGGCGTGCTCGCCGTGGAGCAGGTCGAGGACGCCGAGGCGCGCGCCGGCGGCAGCCATGGCAACAAGGGCGAGGAAGCGGCGCTGAGCGCGCTGGAGATGGTCAACCTGCTGGAGCTGCTGCCGTGAACAAACCCGCTGGCCACAAGCACCACCCACGCCGCGACGGCGTGGATCCGGTCCTGCGTTCGCGCGCACGCCGGCGTGCGCTGCAGGCGATCTACGCCTGGCAGATCTCCGGCGGCAACGCCCAGCACGTGATCGCGCAGTTCGCGCACGAGCAGGCGCACGAGATCGCCGACCTGGTGTACTTCGAGAACCTGGTCGAAGGCGTGCTCAAGCACCGCGCCGAACTGGATGCAGCGCTGGTCGGCTACCTGGACCGCACGGTCGAGGAAGTGGACGCGATCGAACGCGCGGTACTGCGCCTGGCCGCCTACGAACTGCTGCACCGCATGGACGTGCCGTACCGCGTGGTGATCAACGAAGCCATCGAGACCGCCAAGCGCTTCGGCTCCGAACACGGCCACACCTACGTCAACGGCGTCCTGGACCGCGCCGCGCTGGAATGGCGCGCGGTGGAGTCGGGGGGCTGAGGGGCTGGGAATGGGGAAAAGGGAATGGGGAATGGCAAAAGCAGATGCCGTTCTCCTTCGAGATCGCCGACGTTCCGGCTTTCGCTCCTGCTTCTAACCATTCCCGACTCCCCATTCCCGATTCCCAGCCCCCCATGCCCGAATTCGATCTGATCGAGCGCCTGCGTGCGCGCAGCCGGGCGCGTGACGACCTGCCGCTGGGCATCGGCGACGACGCGGCCTTGCTGCTGCCGCCTGCGGGGGAGTTGCTGGCGATCACCACCGATACGCTCAATGCCGGGGTGCATTTCCCGGCCGAGACCGCGGCCGCCGACATCGGCTGGAAGACCTTGGCGGTGAATCTGTCGGACCTGGCAGCGATGGGCGCGCAGCCGCGCTGGTGCACGCTGTCGCTGTCGTTGCCGCAGGTCGACATGGCCTGGGTCGATGCGTTCGCCGAGGGCTTCTTCGCGCTGGCCGACGCGCACGGCATTGGCCTGGCCGGCGGCGACACCACGCGCGGGCCGCTGGCCTTGTCGGTCACGGCAATCGGCAGCGTGCCGGCGACGATGGCGCTGCGCCGCGATGCCGCGCAGCCGGGCGACGAGATCTGGGTGACCGGCCAGCCGGGCGAGGCGGCCGCGGC